>DATFXE010000557.1:0-4105 GCA_035258585.1 Roseiflexaceae bacterium
GCCGGCAAGATAATCGGCAGCGGGCTGCTGGACAGCGGCGGCGGCGTGAACCACTTCGCCGCGCTGGTGGTGGCGGCGTTCTGCATTTCCGGCCAGTACGACGAGCAGATCGTCCGGCTACGCGCTTCCTACCGCACCCGGCGCGACGCGCTGCTGGCAGGCCTATCCGCGCACCTGCCAGCCGGCTGTGAATGGACGACGCCGGCCGGTGGGTTCTTTGTATGGCTACGCTTGCCGAAGGGGATGGATGCCGACGCACTTTTGCCACGCGCCGAGGCCGCCGGCGTGTCCTATATCCCCGGCGCGCGCTTCCACAGCGGCACCGGCGGCGAGGACGCGCTGCGGCTGGCGTTCAGCCTGTACGAGCCGGATGAGCTGGTCGAGGCCGCGCGGAGGCTGGGCGCCATTATTCGTGAGGCGACTCATTAGGACATGGACAAATGCCGACAAGATGACAAGATGACAAGGCGATGCCCTGTCATCTTGTCATCTTGTCATCTTGTCACTTCTGTGGCACGTGCTCGTGGGCGTGGTAGCTCGATCGCACCAGCGGACCGCTCTCGACATGCTTGAAGCCGCGGCGCAGCCCCTCCTGCTTGAAGGTCGCGAACTCGGCCGGCGTCACGTAGCGATCGATCGGCCAGTGCGAGATGGTCGGCGCCAGGTACTGGCCGATCGTCATCACGTCCACATCGGCGGCCCGCAGGTCGTCCATCACCGCCAGCACCTCGTCGTTGGTCTCGCCGGCGCCAACCATCAAGCCGCTTTTGGTGACCATCTCCGGCCCGCCGAGCGCGCGCGCGCGCGCGAGCAGCTCCAGCGACTGGCGGTAGCCGGCGCGCGGGCGGAACCGCCGGAAGATCCGCGGCACCGTTTCGATATTGTGGTTCAGCACATCCGGGCGCGCGTCCATCACCTGCTTCAACGCGTCCCAGTTGCCGTCGAAATCGGGGATCAGCACCTCGACCCTGCACTCGGGCAATCGCTCGCGGATCTTGTGGATCGAGGCGGCGAAGATATGCGCTCCGCCATCCGGCTGATCGTCGCGATTGACCGCCGTCAGCACGGCGTGGCGCAGTTTGAGGTGTTCGACCGCCTCGGCGATCCGCTCCGGCTCGTCCTCGTCGATCGCGTGGGGCTTGCCCTTGGCGATCGCGCAGTAGCGGCAGCCGCGCGTACAGATCTCGCCCAGCAGCAGGAAGGTGGCAGTGCGGTGGTTCCAGCACTCGCCGATATTTGGGCAGCGCGCCTCTTCGCAAACTGTATGCAGGCGCTTTTCACGCATGAGATCGCGAACATCTTCGTAGTTTTCGCCGGCCGGCATGCGCGCCCGTAGCCATTCGGGCCGGCGCGCACGTGGAACGGGTGGTGTCGACGAAGCCGGTGTTGGGGTGGATGCTGCGTTAGTTGCGACCGGCGTGAGCGGTATCAACTCAGCCATGGAGAAAGCCTTTCAGCGGGCCGCCCGAACCGGGTGGCCAAGACATGCGAGAACTATTTTCCTGCCAGGACATATTCAACCGTTGAGCCAGGCGCTACCGGTTGATCGGGCGCTGGGTTCTGGCATACCACATGGCCCTTCCGCACTTTCTGGTCACCTTGGTCAGTCCCAGAACACGCATCAACTTTTTTCGCCGCCAGGCCAGCATCCTTGAGCTTGCGCTGAGCTGCTTTTTCGTCCATGTCGTGTAGATTGGGCACCAGCACGCCCGGAACAGGCGTGGCAGTCGGCGGCACGGCTGTCGGCGCTGGCATCGCGGTCGGCGCTTCGGTCGGAATTGCGCTCGGCACTGGCGTGGCGGTGGGCGCCTCGGTTGGAACTACTGTCGCTGTCGGCGCCGAAACCTGTGCCGGAGCGCTAGTCGCCTGGGTGGCTGCCGGAGCCAGGGCCGCATTCGTGGTCGTGCTGGATGCTTGATTGCGATTGACGAGTCCAGGGTTTAGATAGATGAAAACGCTGGCCACCACCAGCAGCGTCCCGACCACAATTGCTCCAACCCGCCCAGTCTTGTCGATCTCCTTATTCAGTGGGACCAGCTTGAGCTCGATCCCCAACCCCAGGCCGATCGCCAATATGCCGATGATGAACATCACATTTGGCAGCGCGCCGCCGAGAAGATCCATTCCTTGCCCTCCTGAGAACGATAGTGAAGTGTATGTCGAGAACGCGCTCCCCTCAGGCCGCCACCTCCTCAACGATCGCCGGATAGTGTACCATATTCGCGCCATCCTGCTCAAACACTATCTGATCACTCTGCTTGCAATAGCTCGCCTATATCCACGCCAAACACCTCGGCGAACGCAGCCGCCACGCGCTCCTCGACCTCCTCGCGCAGGGGGGCGGTTCCAAGCAGCCGCTCCAGCGAGGTCACGCCCTTATCGGCGATCCCACAGGGGATGATCTGCTTGAAATAGCGCAGATCGGTGGACACGTTCAGCGCGAAGCCATGCTGAGTGACGCCGCTAGCGCTCAGCTTCACGCCGATCGCCGCGATCTTCTCGTCGCCGACCCACACGCCCGTCAGCCCGTCGATCCGCCCAGCCGCCACTTCGTAGCTTGCCAGCGCGACGATCAGCGTCTCTTCGAGCATGCGCAGGTAGCGCAGCAGGTCGCCGCCGTGCTGCGAAAGTTTCAGAATCGGGTAGCCAACCACCTGGCCGGGGCCATGATAGGTAATGTCGCCGCCGCGATCGGATTCGACCACCGCGATACCCTGCGCTGCCAGCTCTTCAGGCGCCATGAGCAAGTGGCCATCCTTGGTCGCGCGGCCGAGCGTGTAGGTGTGCGGGTGCTCGAGCAGCAGCAGCCGATCGCCGATCGCGCCGGCCGAACGTTGGCGTACTAGCTCACGCTGCCATTCCCACGCCGCCATGTAATCCACGCGGCCAGCGCGCAGCACACGGACGGCTCGGGGCTGTAGACGTTGATCTTGATTCATAGGTCGTAGTATATCACTCACAGGACCTACGCGGTCACGCTTTCAAACACCGCATTGCCTGCGTTCGCTCCGCTACTTCCTAACACTACAACGAGACTTTACTTCCAAATGGGGGTTCGGGGCCTCTGGCCCCGAAAAACCCTATTCAATGGGGTGCGAGGGGCGGCAAAGCCGCCCCTCGCACCCCATTGAGGATGGAATCCGGAGAGCTTCGCCCTCCAGACCTCCCAACTCTCGTTGTAATACCATTTTCTTCTATTTATTCGTTTTTTCGCTCGCAGAGCCAAAAGAACGAAAAAATAGAAGGATAAAGTGCCGCTGCTTCATCCCCCACGTTTCGAAAGACGCTCAAGATTGCAAAACTGTCATCTCGGGCAGCGCATAACGACGCTGCACATATACAGTGCAGAGCTGAAAACAGGCCTATCCCAGTCACCTTTTTCGTATATGACAAATGTGCAACAAACTTATCAAAACCTTAATCTACGTGACAGCACATTCATTGCATTCGGCAGCCCCATGCGGTACACTTAGCGCTGCTGTTCCAGTTACAGGCTGCGACGCGCTACACACGCTGGCCGCTATTCCGCGTGGTGCCTAGTGCACCGGCCCTGCTAGCAGCACGTCGTCGCCGGGCTGAGAGAAAGGAGAACCACGTGCGACGATGTATTTTGCTGCTTTGTCTCCTGCCGATCCTCGCCTATGCGCTCCCGGCCGCGCCAGCCTGGGCCGCCGATAGCAAGCGGCTCTGCTTCCCCCAAGTGCCCGACTGTATCGAGTTCCGCTTCCGAACCTTCTGGAGCGGCAATGGCGGCCTGCCCGTCTTCGGTCTCCCACTGACGCCAGACCGCACTGAGAAGGTCGGCGACCAGAAGTACAAGGTGCAGTATTTCGAGCGCTACCGCTTCGAGCAGCATAAAGAGAATCAGGCGCCCTACGACGTGCTGCTCGGTCGCATCGGCGTCGACCGGCTAGCTGCTCAGGGCCGCGATTGGCAGACCTTCCCGAAGGCCGACCCCAGCGCGCCGCACTACTTCGCAGAGACTGGTCACGCGATCGCGCCGCAGTTCTGGGGCTTCTGGTCGAGCAATGGCCTGGAGTTCGACGGCAACAAGAAGGCCAAGAGCGCAGCTGAGAGCCTGGCGCTGTTCGGCTATCCGGTCTCT
>DATFXE010000558.1:0-2991 GCA_035258585.1 Roseiflexaceae bacterium
ACACCCAAAACCTGCCCTGAAAGCGCATAAGACCAGATCGAGGAGCGACCATGGACGCTTTTGAGCTGAAACAATTACTCGACGAGCGTGGCCGCACGGAGCGGGCCTACCTTGAATTTCTGCGCGTGCCGGCGCTGAGCGCGGGCCTGTACGTGCTGCCGTCCGGCGCGACCGACCCGCAGCAGCCGCATACGGAAGACGAGGTCTACTACATCGTCAGTGGCCGCGGCGCCATCCAGATCGCCGGCGAGAGCCGCGATATCGCGGCTGGCAGCATCGTGTATGTCAAAGCCGGCGACGAGCATCGCTTTCACAGCATCGCCGAGCAGCTTGTGATCCTGGTTTTCTTCGCGCCGGCTGAGTATACACAGCGCCGAGCAGCCGCGCCAGCGTGACACTAATACGAAAGGATCGCCTGCCATGCAGGACACATTTCCCAAAACATCCCGCAATAAGGTCAAGCGCCTGCCTGAGCGCGGCCACTACGATGCCGCGACGATCTACCCGATCATCGACGCCGCGCTGATATGCCATGTGGGCTTCGTGCTCGATGGCCAGCCGTTTATCATCCCCACGCTGCACGCCCGCCGAGGTGATACCATCCTGTTGCATGGCGCGAAGGGCAACCGCCTACTGCGCCATATTCAGTCCGGCGGTGAGGTGTGTATCAGTGTTACGCTGATGGATGGCATCGTGCTGGCCAGGTCGGTGTTCCACCATTCGATCAACTATCGCTCGGCCGTTCTGTTCGGCAAAGGCGCCGTGATCGCGGATGATCAGGCGCGCTTGCAGGCGCTGGAAGCCTTCACCGAGCGGCTGATCCCCGGCCGCTGGCGCGACGTGCGCCAACCCAATGAGGTTGAACTCAAGCAGACCACGATTGTCGCCGTGCCAATCGAAAGCGCGTCGGCCAAGATACGAAACGGCCCGCCAAAGGACGAAGCGGAGGATTACGACCTGCCTGTCTGGGCCGGCGTCCTGCCGCTCCAGCACGCCGCCGGGATGCCGATCGCCGACCCACAGCTGAAGCCCGGCGTCGAGCTTCCCGACTACATCCGCGACTTCGATGCGCGTGGCTAGTATAGCTGAAGGAAGAGACATGATCGATCGACAGCGTGTCCTCGATGTCCAGCCGATCGCCTTCGAGGGCCAGCATGTGCGGCTCGAGCCGCTGACACAAGCACACGCAGCAGCGCTCGCCGCAGTCTCGGCCGACGAAGCGATCTGGACCTACTACCCATACTCGCTGCTGACGCTTGCCGATGTTCAGGGCTGGATCGATGTGGCATTGGGCCAGCAGGCGGCCGGAACAGCGCTGCCGTTCGCAATTTTGGATCGCGCGAGCGGTTGGGCGCTTGGCAGCACCCGCTACATGAATATCGCCCCCACCGACCTTGGGCTGGAGATCGGCTCGACCTGGCTGACCCCATCCGTCTGGCGCACCGCGGTAAACTCGGAGTGTAAATTCTTGTTGCTGTGCCACGCCTTTGAGACGCTGGGCTGCATTCGCGTGCAGATCAAGACCGACCGGCGCAACGAGCGCTCGCGCCGCGCGATCGAGCGACTTGGCGCGCAGTTCGAGGGCATCTTGCGCCAGCACATGATCGTGCGCGACGGGGCCTACCGCGACACGGCGATGTACAGCATCATCGACTCGGAGTGGCCGGCGGTGAAGGAAAAGCTAGTGACCGCGTTGAAAAGCTACGGCATATAATGCGTATTTCGTAGTGCGTAGTATATGATGTTCTATGTACTACGACGGAGCAGCCAATGTATATTCCCAACTCCAACCGCGTCGACGACCGCACGCAGCTGCACGCGCTGATGCGGCAGTACAACTTTGCCACCCTGGTTACACAGCACGATGGCGCGCCGTTCGCGACGCACCTACCATTCTTGCTCGACTCCGAGCACGGGCCGCATGGCAGATTGTTTGCGCACATGGCACGCGCCAACCCGCAGTGGCAGGATTTCGCGACAGGCGAGCAGGCGCTGGTGATCTTCCAGGGGCCACACGCCTACATATCGCCGTCGTGGTACCAGAACCACTCGAGCGTGCCAACCTGGAACTATGCGGTCGCGCACGCCTACGGCGTTCCGCGGATTGTAGAAGATCACGCGACGCTCTACGGCGTGCTCGAGGCGCTGGTCGACACACACGAGGCCGCGTTTGCGCAACCGTGGCGTATGGATCTCCCAGCCGACTACATGGACAAGATGATGGGCGCGGTGGTCGGTTTCGAGATCGAGATCACGCGGCTGGAGGGCAAATTTAAGCTGAGCCAGAACCGCTCGGAGCAAGACCAGCGTCAGGTCGCCGAGTCACTCGGACGGAGCGACAATCAGACCGACCGTGGCGTGGCCGGGATGATGTCGATGGTCATGGATCGAACTTAGCTCGCAAACACCCGGTAGTTGAGCTCCGCAAATGGATTGTCTAGCTCCTCGACCAGATCGAGAAAGTTGAGATCTTCCTCCGTCAGCTCAGGCCCCTCCGCCAGCGCGCACAGGCGTTCGCAGCGCCGCAGATGCTCGATCGGCCGGCGCAGCAGCTCGGCCGATGCAATGTCACCAGCGCCCTGGTTGAGCAGGAGCGGCCAGTCGCTCGACTGAGCCAGCAGCAGCTCGCGCACCGCCTGCGCCAGCACGCGCTCGTGGTCGCCCTGAGCGTGTGGGCGGTGGCGCACAAGCAGCGCAACTCGCTCCTCGACTTCGCCGAGCGCCTGCCAAAGCGGCTGTGCTGGCTGCCCGGCCCAGGCGCGATGATCGCCGCCCTCGCCCCATGAGCCATCGCGCAGCGTGGCGCCATGGCGCGGGCGGAACGTTCGCAGGTACGCCGAGGGCGCCGTCAGCGCGACCGATCGGTGCTCGACAAAAGCCTCGATCATGGCGCGCAGCCAGGTCGGCCCTTCGAACCAGCCCCGCCCTAAAACCTCGATGTCGAGCGGCACCACCGCGATGCCGGGACGATCGTGGCGAGCGCGAAACGCC
>DATFXE010000559.1:0-5229 GCA_035258585.1 Roseiflexaceae bacterium
CTGGCGCGGCCATCGGGCTGGCGCACTTCAACCAGCCAGATTCCCGCCGGCAGGCGCGTCGAGAGATGTAGCTCGAGCGGTGTGCCGTCGGCGCGCGTGACTTCGAGCGCGGCGTTCAAGGTGCCGCTGGTGTTGATTACCAAGAGATCGCCGGGCGCCAGGAAATCGGGTAGGGCGCGGAAGCGCGTGTGCACGACCCGATCGTCGGAGCAGTAGCTGACCATCAGCCGGACCTGATCGCGCGCCAGACCGCGCGCCTCGGGCGGCTCGCCGGCCTCGAGCTCGGGCGGCAGCACGAAGTCGAGACTCTGAGCGTTTGAACGTTTGAACCCTTCGTCAGGCTCAGGGCAGGCTGTTTGAACGTTTGAACCCTTCGTCAGGCTCAGGGCAGGCTGTTTGAACGTTTCAGGGAGCATTGCGATATCGTTCATATGCCGGAACCTATCTGTGCGACCAGCTCGCGCGCCTTGTAGCGCCCGCTAGGATGGTCGCCCGTCAGCAGCTCCAGCAGGCCGGGCACGCTGGCCTCGGGCGGCGGCCGGTCGCTGATATCCTCGCCCGGGAAGGCTTCCTGGTGCATCTGAGTGCGCATATCGCCCGGGTCGACCCAGTAGACCCGCAGATCCTCGGCCTCGGCGGCCAGGATGGCCGATAGCTGCTCGAGCGCGGCCTTGCTCGAGCCGTAGCCGCCCCAGCCAGGGTAGGGCTCGACGCCCGCATCGCTGGTGATGTTCACGACCCGCGCGCCGGGGTGCAGAGCCGCGCGCACAGCCTGGATCAGCGCCAGCGGCGCGATTACGTTGGTTCGATAGACATGCTCCAGCACGTACAGCGGGTAGTCGAGCAGAGCTGGCTGCGGGCTGGGCCCAAGAAAGCTTGCATTGTTCACGATCGCGTCGAGGCCGCGAAGCTCGCGGGCCGCCGCCGCAAGCGCGCTGCGGTGGGCAGGGTCGGCCACATCGCCGGCGAGCGCGACTACGTCGGTGTGGCGCGCCAGCTCCGCGCGCGCACGCTCCAGCGCCGTAGGCTCGCGCGCGTCGATGATCAGCCGCCAGCCGCCACGCGCCAACTCGCGCGCCAGCGCCAGCCCGAGCCCGCGCGAGGCGCCGGTGATCAATGCTGTCTTATGCTCTCCAGTCATGGTTTGTTTCCTTCTCTCAAATACAGGACTTACGCGGCGGGAGGTTTGGAGGGCCGCAGGCCCTCTTTTCTCGCCCGTTCTGGGCGACGCAATCGCCCAGAACGGGCGAGAAAAGAACCTTTTTAGGAGAGGTTGCACCTCTCCCAAGCCCTCACCGCGTAAGTCCTGTCAGGCAGGCCTGATGCGAGATATACAGAGTTAGCATAACTCGTGCGCTCCGTATGCGCATAGCTCAAGCGACCGGTTTCATGGCAGCAAAAAGGACAGGCGCGTGGCCTGTCCTTCGGTACAGGGAAAATTCGCGTTTATTGCGACGGCGTCGGCTGGGCATTACGGCCGCCGCCAAACCCGCCGAATGCGCCGACCTGGATGCTGGTGGCTTGGAAGGTATCGCCGCTCTGCGCGCCGATCGCGACGACTTGCTCGCCAACTGTTAGATCGCTCAGTTGCCCATCGACCTGCTTGCGCACCTTGCCGTCGGCGGCGAGCGCCACCTTCATACTCTGGCCGTTCCGCGTAGTAATTGTGATCGTGTTGCCCGATACAGCGCTAATCGTCCCGGCCAATCCGCCGCCCTGGCCGCGGAAACCGCCGCCTTGCCCACCGCCCTGGCCTGCGCCCTGCCCACCACCCTGGCCGCCGCGCTGATTGAAGAACCCCTGCGCAGCCTGGGCCCGGTTCTGCTCGCCGGCGCGCACGCCGACCGTCTGCCCACTATAGAATCCAAGCCCCGCTACCAGCAGCAGCGCGACGATCCAGACAATTCGTTCCCGTAGCATAGAAATCTATCTCCGTAATATTCTCTGAGACCATAGACCATAGACGATGGACGATAGCATCTGGAGCGTTGTCGTCGATCGTCCGTCGGCGAAATGTAATACTACTCACTCGCTCATTCATACCGCAGGGCGTCGATCGGGTCGAGCCGCGCGGCGTTGCGGGCCGGCGCGATGCCGAAGAACAGCCCGACTGCCATGGAGAAGCCGACGGCCAAGGCCGCCGCGCTCAGGCTGGGCGCCGCCTTGATCTGTCCGCTCAAGTTCACCGCCAACGCGATCAGCACGCCAACCAACAACCCGATCAGCCCGCCGATCAGGCTGATCGTCAGCGCTTCGATCAGGAACTGGGTCAGGATGTCGCCCTCGCGCGCGCCGATCGCCTTGCGCAGGCCGATCTCGCGGGTGCGCTCGCGGACTGAGACCAGCATGATGTTCATAATACCGATCCCGCCCACCAGCAGCGAGATCGCCGCGATCGCCCCCAGGAACAGCGTCAGCGTCTGCGTGGTCTGGATGACGCTGTTGAGGATATCCTGCTGGTTGATCACGCTGAAGTCGTCGGCGCTGCCATCGCCCGGCAGGTTGTGGCGATCGCGCAACACCTGGTTGACCTGATCGAGGGCTGAGGCGACGCTATCCTGATCTTTGGCCTGCACCACAATCGTGGATACCAGCGTCGAGCCACCCTGAATCGCCCGGCCGCCGAACAGCTTGCGCTGGGCGGTGCTCAGCGGGACGATCACGCCGTCGTCGACGGAGCCGAACCCGCCGCCGCCTTTGGCGGCCAGCACGCCGGCGACTTTGAAGCCCTGGCCGTTGATGCGAATAGCCTGCCCGAGCGAGTCGCCGTCTGGGAACAGGCGCGCGGCGACATTGGCGCCCAGCACGACCGCGTTCGCGTTGCTGCTCACTTGTTCGTCGCTGATGAAGTCGCCTTCCGCCATGCTGTTGTTATGCGCCACCAGGTAGGCCGGAATCGCACCGGTGATGCGCGCGTTGGTGTTCTGGTTGCCGGCCACCAGCTGCCCGTTGCCGTTGTACTCGGGCGAGACCACGCTGGCGGCCGGGACATTCTGCGGATCGGCCAGCGCCCTGGCATCGTCGGTGGTCAGCGTCTGCGCGCTGCCGATTTGGCCACCCACACCGCCGGCGTTGCTCGCGCCGGGCCGCACAGTCAGCAAATTCGCGCCGTTGGCAGTAATGTTGGCGGTGATCGACTGCTGCGAGCCGCGGCCGATCGCCAGCAGCGCCACCACCGCCGCCACGCCGATGATCACGCCCAGCGCCGTCAGCAATGTACGCAGCTTATTGGCCGCCAGGCTGTTCAGCGCGATCTCCATGGTCTCGGCCAGGCTGATGCCGCCGGCCTGCAATTCCGCGACCACGCTCGGATCCAGCGTGATAGTGGTCGCATCCACGGCTACGCGCGCTTCGTCGGCTCTGTTTCGAGCCTCATCTTGTATGGTCGGATTGATGGTGCTCATTGGCTCCTCCGAGGCGCTAGCGGCGGCCGGCGCGCGATCGAGAGCCGTCGGCGCGGCGCAGCTCGCTCGATCGGCGCGGTGTAGCCGTTCGTCTGGCCTGGCCGCGTGGGTGCGTCGCTGTCGAGCAAGCCATCATGCACCGTCAGCACGCGCCGGGCATGGGCGGCGATGTCCGCCTCGTGGGTGACCAGCACCACGGTAATGCCCTGCCCATTCAGCTGCTCGAACAGCGCCATTATCTCGCGGCTGGATGTGGAGTCCAGGTTGCCGGTCGGCTCGTCGGCCAGCAGCAGCGCCGGCCGCGTGATCAGCGCGCGCGCGATCGCCACGCGCTGCTGCTGCCCACCCGAGAGCTCCTTGGGTCGGTGCTGCAGCCGCTCGCCCAATCCCACCTGCTCCAGCACCGCTCGCGCCATCGAGAGCCGCTCGGCCGCGCTCACGCCGCCGCGGTAGGCCAGCGGCAGCGCAACGTTCTCCAGCGCAGTCTGGCGCGGCAGCAGATTGAACTGCTGGAACACAAAGCCGATCTTGCGGTTGCGCACCGCCGCCAGCAGGGTGCGGTCCAACTGCTCGACCGGCAGGCCGTCGAGGATGTACTGACCGGCAGAGGGGGTGTCGAGGCAGCCGAGCAGGTTCATGAGGGTGGATTTGCCCGAGCCGGAGGGACCCATAATCGCGACGAACTCGCCGCGCTCGACGCGGAAGCTGACGCCGCGCAGCGCCGGCACGTCGATCTCGCCCATCCGATAGGTCTTGCGCAGGTCGTGCGCCTGGATCATTGCGTCCATTCGGTTCCCTCCTAATCGCCGCGCCCGCCGCCGAACGGTATGCGCACACCGCCGCCGAAGCCGCCGGGACCCCGACCGCCCTGCGTCGTGGTCGTGCTGGTGCTTGTGGCTGGGATAGACAGCAGATCGCCGGGGCGCAGGCACTGGGCGCCGGTCTCGACACAGCTGAGAATCTGGGTCTGACCATTGCTGCTGGCTCCGGTCTCGACCTGAACCGTCACCGGCACACGCTGAGCACCCTGAAGCACCGTCACGCTACGGCTGGTGCCGGATGTCTGAACGGCGCGGCTGGGCACCAGAATCGCGTTCTCGATCTGCTGGATCTGAATATCGGCGGTCGCGCTCATGCCGACCTTCGCCGGCGCGTTGCCGGGATCGAATTCCACCTGCACCGGGTAGGTCACGACGTTCTGCGACACGGTTGCGGCCGGCGCGATCGTGGCGACGGTGCCCAGAAGCGTCACATTCGGCAGCGCGTCAAACGTCAGCGCGACCGGCTGGCCGATCTGCACTTTGGCGGCGTCGCTCTCGCTCAGATTGATATCGACATGCAGCTTCGAGCGATCGACCAGCGTGACCGCGGCCCCACCGCTGCCCGCGCTACTCGTACCACTGCTCGTACTGCTGCCCGTGCCGCTGCTGGCCCCGCTGCTCGCGCCGACCTGTATAGTGACGGCCGAGACGACGCCGTCGAAGGGTGCTGTAAGCGCAGCCTGATCGAGGTTATGCTGAGCGCTATCGACCTGCACCTGCGCCTGTAGGACGCTGGCCTGCGCCGCGGCGATATCGGGCTCGGTCCCCGGCGCGGTCAGCTTATCGAGATTGGCCTGCGCTTGGGTGAGTTGAGCTTGGGCGCTGGCCAGGCTGGCCTGCGTGCCGCCCTTTTGCAAGCTGGTCAGCTGAGTCTGCGCCTGGGTCACCTGAGCCTGCGCCTGCGCCAGGTCAGTCGCGCTGGGGTGCAGCAGCGCGTCAAGCGTCGTCTGTGCATCCTGCACCGCCGCCTGGGCCTGGGCGTTATCAGCGACCTCTTTCTGGCG
>DATFXE010000560.1:0-6474 GCA_035258585.1 Roseiflexaceae bacterium
CCTGGCGGCAGTGCCGCCAGGGCGCGGGAAAAGCATGTTTTGGGGGCCTGCGGCCCCCCAATCCTCCGCTTTCAAGAGCTTTTCAAACAGTCGCTCAGAACACGATTCTAGAGACTCACAAAGCAAAACCATTATTTGCCGCACATCTTTTGGTTCGATTTTCGTCGGCGCATTGTCACCTAGCAGTCAGTAAGCGCGCCCGGCGTTTGTGCTATAGTATGCCTATTGGACAAGTCTTGGAGTAAGTTATCAGTTATCAGCTATCAATACTGACGATTGATAACGGACAACTGATAACTGACAACCGCAAGCGACGATGGAGCAGACGGCCGCCCCCCACAACCAGGAGATCGCGGCGATCGAGCGGCAGCGCGACACGTTCCGCGAACAGCAGGGGCGCTATAGGCGCGCACTGGATGTACTCTACCACGTCAGCGTCGCCTGCCGTGGGCGCTCCTCGTTCCGCGAGATCTTTGAGATCACCTACCAGGAACTGCGGGCCGTCTTCACGCTCGATGCCTGCTACCTGGCCGTGTGCGATATGAGCCGCCCGGACATGTTCCGCGCCGCGTATATGATCGATGAGGGCCAGAGCGACTATATCGAGCATATGCCGTACGGGAACCTCACCGGCTTACTGCTTGCGCGCCGGGCGCCGTTGCTGTTCGGCGACCTGGCGACCGAGCGCGTGCAGTCGGTACGTCCAGGCGATCGTTTCGGCAATCTCGCCAAGCTCTCGCGCTCGTGGATGGGGGTCCCGCTGCTGGTCGGTCAGGATGCGGTCGGTGTGATATCGGTACAGAGCTATACACCGAATCTGTACGACGAGCAAGACCTGGATCTGCTCCAACGGATGGGCAACGTGGTCGGCGTGGCGCTGGAGAACGTCAATCTGGCCCAGCAGCAGCGCGCGCTCAGCCAGGAACTGGCCGACCGCGTGACCACGCGCACCGCGGAGCTGGCGATCCTGAGCGCGCTGGCCGAGGAAATGGTGCGCCAACGCCCGCTTGCCGAGCTGCTCGACCACGCGCTTGAGCTGATTCTGCCGCTGCTAGATGTCAAGGCCGGAAATGTGCGCCGCTACGACCGCGAGCTGAACGCGCTCACGCTGCTGGCCCAGCGTGACATCCCGCCAGACGACCCGCGCGCGGTGCCGAGCATCGCCGTCGCCGACACCACGATCGGTGGTATCGTGCGCGACAATCGGCCGATCGCGATCGAGGAGAACCTGGCGCGCTACTCGCTGATCAAGGCGCCTTCGCAGTTCCAATCGCTGCTAGGCGTCCCGCTACGGATCGGCGACCAGGTGGTCGGCTCGCTGGCGGTGATGGACACGCGCCCGCGCCATTTCGATCCCCAGCAGATCGACATGGCCCAGGCGATCGGCAACCAGATCGCGCTGGCGATCGCGCAGGCGCGGCTGCTGGAGGAGCGCGAGCGCCAGATCGCCGAGCTGCGCGCGCTCAGCAGCATCGGCCACGCCGCCGCCACCGCGCTGGACCTGGCCGCGCTGCTGCGGCAGGTGCATGAGGCGCTGGGTGGCGTCATGCGCCTCGACGCCTTTATGATGATCGTGTACGACCCCGAGCGCCATCTGATCGCCGACGGGATCGGCATCGACCGCGGCGAGGAGTACATCTATTTCAAGCACGAGCCGCCGCTGCCAGGCTCGCTGACCGAGTGGGTTCTGCGCGAGCGGCGCCTGTTGCACTTCGGCAACCTGCCTGCGGAGATCAGCCGCTACCCCGAGCTGACCGAGCACATCATCGGCGCCGACAGCCCGGCGATCACCTGGCTGGGCGTGCCGCTGTTCGACCGCGCCGGGCAGGCGATCGGCGTGATCAGCGTCCAGGGCTATACGCCGCACGCCTTCAGCCCGCACGACGAGCGCTTCCTCGAGGATGTTGCCCGCCAGGTCGCGCTGCACGTGCAGAATGTGCGCCTGCTGGCCGAGCGCGAGCGGCGCATCCGCGAGCTGGACGCGATCGGCCGGGTCGGGCAGCTGGTCAGCGCCTCGTACGATCTGGAGGAGATCATCCAGCAGGTCTACGAGCAGCTATGTGATGTTACCGGCGCGCCAGTCTTTTATATGGTGATCTGCGAGCCGGAGACGCATCTGATCACGCACTCGGCGTATATCGACCGCGGCGTGCCCGAGGCCGACGACTGGCGCGGCCAGATCGCGCGGCCAGGCAGCCTGACCAACTGGATACTCCAGAACATCAAGCCGCTGCTGCTCGATGATCTGCTGGCCCAGCGCGCCGAACTGGCCAGCATGGGCATCGCAGTCGACCAGATCAGAAGTGAGAACAGCACGCGCGCCTGGGTTGGCGTGCCGCTGCTGGCCAAGCAGGGCCAGCCGATCGGGCTGATCTCGGTGCAGGACTACCGGCCATCGCAGTACAATGGGCGTACGGTCGACTTCCTGAGCCAGGTTGCCAGCCATGTCAGCCTGGGCGTCCAGAAGGTGCGGCTATTCGAGGAGCGCGAGCGGCAGATCGCCGAGAACGAGCGGCTGTTCATCGCTGAGCAAGAGGCGCGGCACATGGCCGATACGCTGCGCGAGGTGGCGCGGGTGCTCAGCTCGTCGTTCGACGCCGACGAGGTGCTGCAGATGATCCTGCGCGAGCTGCGCAAAGTGATCGCATACGACAGCGCATCAATCCTGTTGCTGGAGAATGATGTATTCCGGCTGGCGATGCATGGCCGGCAGGCCAGCACCGAGGTGCCACAGCACATGCTGTTCCGAATCGACCAGCTCAACGCCGCCAGGCTGGTGGTCCAGCGCCGCGCGCCGCTGGTGATCGCCGACACGCACAGCTCTCCCGATTGGACGCCGCAGGACGCTATCCCGAGTGAGGCGGCGCTGCGGTCCTGGCTGGGCGCGCCGCTGATCGCCAAGGGGCAGATCATCGGCGTGCTGAACATCAGCGCGGCCAGCCCGAACCGCTTCACGGCTCGCGACACCGAGGTGGCGCTGGCGTTCGCCAGCCAGGCCGCGGTGGCCATAGAGAACGCGCGGCTGTACCAGGAGTCGGTTACGCGGGTGGAGCAGGAGCTGGAGATCGCCCGGCAGATCCAGCGTAACCTGTTCCCGCGCTCGTTGCCGCAAATAGAAGGGCTGGAGCTGGCGGCCTGGTGTCTGCCGGCGCGCGAGACCGGCGGCGATTTCTACGATGTCATCCAGCTGCGCGAGGCGGTGCCCGACGAGCCCGGTGCGCTGGCGCTTATGGTGGGCGATGCATCGGGCAAGAGCATTCCGGCCGCCATGCTGATGGCGGTGGCCCGCTCGATCGCCCGATCGGAGGCCCGCGACCACCAGACGCCGCAGGAGGTGATGGGCGAGACCAACCGCTGGATCGCCGAAGACGTGCCGGCGCGCGCGTTTGTGGCGCTCTGCTACGCTACGATCGACCTGCGCGAGCGGCGGCTGGCGCTGGCGAACGCTGGTCAGCTGGCGCCGCTGCGCCGCCGGCCGGATGGCCGTATCGAGTACCTGGAGGCGCCCGGCAGCACATTGCCGCTCGGAATCCACCCCGACACCGACTACGCCGCCCTGGAGCTAGAGCTAGAACATGGCGACCTGCTGCTGTTTTACACCGACGGGATCGTCGAGGCGCAGGACTACAGCCATGCGCTGTTCGGCTTCGAGCGGCTGGAGGCGCTGCTGCGCGAACACGGCGATCTGCCGCCCGACGAGTTGATTGAGTGTGTGATCCGGGCGGTCGAGCGCTTTAGTGGCAGCGCGCCGCAGCACGATGATATGACGATTATGGCGCTGCGCATCGCATAAGCTATGGTCGGGTCGGCATTGCCGATCACCAATACATACGCGATTGCTCAGATGAGGTGAGTGAGGCAGCGGTACTTTCTCTTTTTTGTTGTTCGTTGTGTTCGTGGCGCCCGCGGGCGCCACGAACACAACGAACAACGGAGAATCGTGAAGTACATTGCTGCCGCAGGCTAGCGAGTGTCCAGAAGGGAAATGTTCCCGTTGTGTCAATAAAGGCGTGCAGATGATCACCAACAACCCAGCAGTCCTCGCCCAGATCATCGGCTTCGGCGTCTTCCTATGGGTCGGCCTGTACGTGCTGGTGCGCGGCACCAACCGAACGCCGCTGATCGTCGTCAGCCTGATCGGGCTCTTCACGCAGGCGATCTTCTTCGCCACAGGCGCGCTGACCGACACGCGCACTGATGTCGGCGACTTCATCGCGCTGGAGCGCTGGAGCCTGTGGACGATCGTGGTGCCGGCGACGACGTGGTTCCACGTCAGCAGCCTGATCGCGAGCAGCGCGCGCGACGAGATCCAGCACGCCGAGGCGGCGCTCTTCCCGCCGCTGGTGGTGGCGACATACACCGCCGGCGCGCTGCTGATTCTGTTCGGCACCACCAGCGACCTGATCGTCGATTACGCGCACCCGCTCGGCCAGCCAGGCGCCTTCGCGGTCGGCCCTGGGCCGGCGTACCTGGTCATTATGCTGTTCCTGGCGCTGACCGCCACGGGCGCGTTCGCTAACCTGCTGCGGGCGCGGCGGGCGATCGCGGGCGGCCACGCCACGAGCGACCACGCGCTGGCCCGCCAGCTGACCGTGCTGGCGGGGGGCGCGCTGTTCTTCCTGGCCGGCGCGCTCTGGCTGACGGCGCGCAAGAACTGGAGCCTGCCAGTCTCGATCCTACCGGGCTTTGTGTTCCTGTTCGTCGGCCTGGCCGCATTGGGCTACGGCGTGGCGCACTTCGGCTTGCTGCTCGACGGGCAGAATGTCCAGCGCGATTTCTTGTATAACCTGACCGGCATTACGCTGCTGAACCTGCTCTACGCCGGCCTGCTCCTGCTCGCCGGCCCGGCCACGGTCGAGGGCGCGCTGGCGCTGGTGGCGCTGGTCACGGTCACACATACGACGTTCGACCTGGGGCGGAAAGTGCTGGACCGGTTGTTCTTCAGTGGGCCCGAGCGTGACGCGCGTGCCGAGGCGCGCGACTACGCAAACGCGCTCGGCACCACACCAGTGACCGCGCCGACGCCAGCGCTGGAGCAGGAATCAACCGCGAACGAGGAACTGCCAGCCGCCGCTGAGGCCGCCGCGCCGGCGGATGCTGAGCAGGATTACAAAGCCTTTCCGGCCCAGGTGCGCAAGGCGCTGACCGGCCTGAAGAGCCCGCCGCAGCTGGCGAAAAGCCCGCTGCTATCGCTGGCCCTGGTCGAGCGGCGCGTGGCGCGAGGCGGCCAGGAGGACAACCGGCTGAACCGCGCGCTGGCGCTGCGCGAGCTGTTGATCGAGCAGATCGAGGGGCTGCGGCCCGACTCGGACGGATCGCCGCATCGGGTCGGCGAGGCATGGCGCTTCTACAATGTGCTGTTCTACCCTTATGTGCGCGAGCATTCGCGCAAGAGCGCCCTGGCCGAGGTTCGCCGCCTGAGCGAGGAGCGCCGCCGCACTGGGCAGCGCGAGCCGGGCGAATTGGAGCAGGTGCTGGCCTGGCTGGCCGACGTCGACGAGGACACCTTCTACAAGTGGCAGCGCCGCGCGTCGGACACGATCGCGACGATCTTGTGGGAGGAGAACGCCAAGATTGGGCGGGATAAAGTGAGTGATCAAGTAGACTGATATGACATCAGACATATACTACACCCTGGAGGAAGTGGCCAGCATGCTCAAACTCCACCCGCAGACACTGCGCGGAAGGGTGATGTAAGACAAAGTTCGGCGCGGCTTTACGATGTCCGCATTGAGGAGACGCGGTTTTCATCGTAGGGACACGATATATCGTGTCCCTACGATGAAAACATCGCAAACCAATGCATGGCGTCGAGGAAACCTTGTCTAAACACTATGATTTACCTCGACGATCTTCTTGCGGCTGGCGGCCGCCTGCACGGCGCGCCACACGCCACCACCTTCGCCGACATCTCCTACGACTCGCGGCTGACGCGGCCGGGCGAGATCTTCCTGGCCCTGCGCACGCCGCATGCCGACGGGCACGATTTCATCCCGGCCGCGCTGGCGGCGGGCGCGGCCGGCCTGATCTGCTCCTGGCCGCTATCTGGAGCTTCAGAAGCTACTGTCATCTTGACCGACGATCCCACCCGGCTGATTCAGCGCTGGGCGGCCCGGCGCCTCGCGGCGGTCGCGCCGCTGGTGGTGGGCGTGACCGGCAGCGTCGGCAAGACCTCGACGGTCCGGGCGATCGCGGCGCTGCTGGGCCAGCTTGGGCCAACATTCCGCAGCCGCCAGAGCTTCAACTCCTTGCTGGGCCTGCCGATCGCGCTGGCGCGGCTGCGCGACGAGGATCGTTATGCGGTGCTTGAGCTGGGCGCCGACCGCTTTGGCGAGATCGAGCGGCTGGCCGCGCTGTTCCCGCCGCGTATCGCCGTGGTGACCAGCCTTGGCGCGGCGCATCTCGACGCGTTCGGCACGATCGAGGGCGCGGCGCGCGAGAAGGGCGCGCTGGTGGCGGCGCTGCCGCCGGACG
>DATFXE010000561.1:0-6415 GCA_035258585.1 Roseiflexaceae bacterium
CCAGTCGAGGGTCTTGAGGTTCATCAGCATGGTGCGGCTGGCGTTCGACACATCGGTGATATGGGTGCCGCCGTTCGGCCCGCCGGTCAGGTTCCAGATCACGTACGTATCGATATTGCCGAAGATCGCATCACCACGCTCGGCGGCCGCACGCAATCCGCTGACATTGTCGAGCATCCACTTAACCTTCGGGCCGGAGAAGTAGGTGGCCAGCGGCAGGCCGACCTTGGCGCGGAAGCGATCCTGGCCGCCCTCTTTCGCCAGCTCGTTGCAGATTTGATCGGTGCGGGTGTCCTGCCAGACGATCGCGTTGTAGTAGGGCTTGCCGGTGTTCCGATCCCAGACCACGGTTGTCTCGCGCTGGTTGGTCACGCCGACGGCGGCGATGTCCTTGGGGTCGATATTGCCCTTGTTCAGCCCGCCCTTGATCACGGTCTGTGTGCGCTCCCAGATCTCGTCCGGGCTATGCTCGACCCAGCCGGGCCTGGGGTAGATCTGCTCGTGCTCCTTCTGATCGAAGCACACTACCTTGCCCTCGTGGTCGAACACCATGAAACGCGTGCTGGTTGTACCCTGGTCTACCGCAGCGGCATACTTTGCCATGATTGTGACCTCCTCGTCTAATTGCAGATTTCAGATTACAGATTGCAGATTAAGATTCGGCCCCCTAATCTGCAATCTGCAATTTGCAATCTGCAATTCTATTGAATACTCTCGATCGTCTCCAGCAACACCTGTGCGATGTAGAACGCCGAGGTCGCGCCAGGATCCTGGTGGCCGATGCTGCGCTCGCCCAGGTAGGATGCGCGCCCCTTGGTCGCCAGCATCGGGATGGTCGCCTTCATGCCGGCTTCGACAGCCGCGACCGAGCGACGCATGGCGACGATGAAATCTTCGCCGTTGGCCTGAGCCTCCTTGAGCACGTCGATCCCCGGACCGATCGCGTCGACCATGGTCTTCTCGCCGCGCTGGGCCTTGCCACGCGCCATAATTCCTTCCAGCGCCGCCTCCAGCGCCGCCACCACCTCGGCCGGGGTCAACTCGTAGCGATCGGCCAGGGCCATGCCGGCGCGAATAAAAGCGGTGCCATACAGCGGGCCCGACGCGCCGCCGACCGTCGAGACCAGAGTCATGCCGGCGGTCTTCAGAATGGTGCCGATATCCTTATCGGCCACAGTCGGCAATTTCTCCAGCACGGTTGAGAAGCCGCGGTCCATATTGATGCCGTGATCCGCATCGCCGATGGCTGAGTCGAGCGCCACCAGTTCGTCGCGATGCAGCTTGATCCGGGCGGCGACGCCCTCGATGAAACGGATGACGTGCTCGGCAGTGATGCGCATCCTACTCCTCCAGTTTGCAGTAAGCAGCCGGCAGTATGCAGTATGCAGTACGCAGTATTTCATTGCGTTCATCGCCTTTGCGGTGAACTGCCGACTGCTTACTGCTTACTGTTATGCTCCCCAACGCAGTGCAGGCGTATGCACTGGCGCGTCCCACAGCTTGGTCAGCTCATCGTCAAGCTTGACCAAGGTGATCGAGCAGCCGGCCATCTCGAGTGAGGTGATGTAGCTGCCGATCAGGTTGCGGGCGATCGTGATGTTCTTGCCTTTGAGGATCTTCGCCAGCTCATTGTACACGATATACAGCTCGATCAGTGGTGTGCCGCCCATGCCGTTGACGAAGGCCAGCACGCTGTCGCCGCTCTTGTATGGCAGATCCTCGAGGATCGGCGTGGCTAGCATCTCGGTGATCTCGGCGGCACTCTTGATCTTCTCGCGCCGGCGGCCCGGCTCGCCATGGATACCGATGCCGATCTCCATCTCATCCTCGGGCAGGTCGAAAGTCGGCTTGCCGACGGCCGGCACGACGCAGGATGTCAGCGCCATGCCCATCGAGCGGCCCAGCGAGTTGACCTTCTCGGCGATCCGCTTGCACTCCTCCAGGTTGGTCCCGCCCTCGGCCGCCGCGCCGACGATCTTCTCCAGCAACACGGTGACGCCAACGCCGCGCCGGCCGGCCGTCCATGTGCTGTCCTTCACGGCCACGTCGTCGTTCGTCACCACCGACGCGACTTCGATCCCCTCGGCAGCGGCCAGCTCGGCCGCCATCTCGAAGTTCATCACGTCGCCGGTGTAGTTCTTCACCACGTGCAGCACGCCCGCGCCGCCATCAACCGCCTTCGTCGCCGCCAGCATCTGGTCGGGCACCGGCGAGGTGAAGACCGCGCCGGGGCAGGCCGCATCCAGCATGCCCTTGCCGACGAAGCCGCCGTGCATCGGTTCATGCCCGCTGCCGCCGCCGGAGATCACACCGACCTTGCCCTTGACCGGCGCATCGGCGCGAACGATGTAGTCCGGGTCGAAGTAGACCCTGACCAAGTCGGGGTGCGCCGCGGCGATGCCGGCCAGTTCATCTTTGACGACGCTCTCCGGCGAGTTGATCAGCTTTTTCACCGTGATTCCTCCTTGTACTTGTGTCTACATCGCCAGTGCCTGAGCCAGGACGGCGCCGATGACGGCGCCGATGATCGGGCCGACGACTGGGATCCAGGAGTAACTCCAATCCGAGTCACCCTTGCCGGCGATCGGCAGCACGAAGTGCGCGATACGCGGGCCAAGGTCGCGGGCCGGGTTGATCGCATAGCCAGTCGGCCCGCCAAGGCTGAGGCCGATGCCCCAGACCAGTATGGCGACCAGGTATGGGCCGAGGCCCGCAGCTGGCGCGCCAAGGGCCATGCCGACCTTGCTGAAGATCGCGAAGATCACGAATACCAGCACGAACGTGCCGATGATCTCGCTGATCAGGTTGGTTGTGGTGTTGCGGATGGCCGGGCCGGTGCTAAATACTGCCAGCTTCAGTCCCTGATCGGGCGTCTCCGCCCAATGGGGCAGATACATGAGCCAGACCAGCACGGCGCCGATGAACGCGCCGATGAACTCGCCAACGATGCGAATCACGCCATCACCAACTGCGGTACCCCCTGCAACAATCTTGGCGATCGTGACAGCTGGATTGAGATCAGCTTGCGGGCTGCCTGTTGCTCCTGCCACAAAAACGCCGCACATCACAGCGAAACCCCACCCTGCCGTAATCACGATCCAGCCACCATTCTGCGCTTTGGATTTGTTCAGCAGTACGCCGGCCACAACGCCGTCGCCCAGGAGAATGAGCATCATCGTGCCCAGTATCTCGCCCACGAGTTGATTCATTAGGGTCCTCCTCTGCCTACAGTTCGCGGTAGCCAGGTTCCATGTGTGTCAGGAATCACCCTTGATTGCCCTACAGGAACAGCGTTCGCCAAGGCACGACGTTGCGCCTCCGTGTGACGACAGCATGTGCCGCGCAGCGTGGCGCGACTCGCACGTATTTGTAACGCTGTCCTGGCGCCTGCCGGTCAGCCACCTCGCGCGCCGGCATGCTCCACACCCTCCTTTCCGTCCATGCGCACAGGGCAGACACGGCGCCGCCCAAACAGGCGCCCGCGCACCATGCTCAGCCGGCGATGGACACCAACCATCCCGCCATCCCGCATGGCGTGGCAGCGCGTTAGGTACACTGGTTATCTAAGACAAGGTTTCGCCTGGCAGCGATCAGCTTTACAGTTGGGGAGGTGCGGAGGGGGCACCCAAAGGGTACCCGGGCCCCTCCGCACCTCCCCAATGCTGGGGGTTTGGGGCGGATTCGCCGCCCCAAACCCCCACCTAAAAGTGTAAAGTTCGCAAGAACCTTGTCTAAGTAGAAATGCGTTTAGGTGATGAGAACAGCTTACTTGACTGGTATAGGCTCTGGGGAGGGCGAATCAGCCCGCACGCTGAAATCGCCACCAGGCACGCAGACTGGCACTTCGTGCGCCCGGTCGCCTATTTCAGTCAATCATGTACACGTTTGAAACGAACCGCCACGCTACCCTGTCGAACGAACGACCTGCAACGCGTCGGCACGGACAAACAGACGATGACCTTCGATTTCGGCACGAGATGGTTTGCTGGAGTTGGGAGGATGTGACCTATGAATGCCAGCGCGAGCGATCGACAACGCCTCGTTGCATGTCAAACCCACCTGGGCGATGCCTTAGCGCGTTGTGGGTGCGATTACCCTGCTTTATTTGGGCCGGCTATACGCGCTTCACATCGGTAGCTCAATGGTATCATGGGTTTAAATAAAGTCAAGAGGGCAAATCCTGGCACTATGCAACAAATCCGTCGCAATAGTGAAACATAACGTCGCATTTTTTGTTTCAATGTTGAAACAACAAGGCTGCCCTCCTACTGTCTACTGCCCGCAGACTCCTGCCAGAAGTGTTCTTTCGTCAGCTCGTACAGCTTCATCTTGCGCCAGAGTGTCGCGCGGCTAATACCCAGGCGCTCGGCGACGCGACCCAAGCGGCCGCCGGCCTCGCGCCCGGCACGTAGGATAGCGTCTCGCTCGGCCATGGCATGCCGATCGTAGAGGCGGGCCATCGGCGCTGGGGTGGCGCTGAAGGCGGCCAATGACTGTGCGATGGCCGGCGGCAGATCCGCCAGCGCGAGCACACTTTTCTCACTCATATGCAGCAGCCGCTCCAGCGTGGCCTCCAGCTCACGCACATTGCCGGGCCAGTGATAGGTGCGCAGCGCGCTGAGCGCCTCGGGCGCGAACAGCACCTGCCGGCCCATGCGGCGATTCATCGTCGCCAGAATCTGATCGAGCAGCAGCAGTACGTCGTCGCCGCGGGAACGCAGCGGCGGAATATGAATTCTCAGCACGCTCAGGCGATAGAACAGCTCGGCGCGGAAGCGCCCCTCGCTCACGGCGCGCTCCAGGTCGTCGGCGGTGCTCGCGATGATTCGCGCATCGACCGCCACGACCCGCCGGCCGCCGATTCGGATCAGGTGCTGGGTCTCGATCACGCGCAGCAGGCTTGTCTGCGCTTCGACGGTGAGCGCCTCGACATCCTCCAGCATCATCGTGCCGCCGTAGGCCAGCTCCAGCTTGCCGGGGCGGCCCTCGACACGGCCGGATTGGCCGCCCTCGTAGCCCAGCAGTTCGCCCATCAGGAGTGTGCGTGGTACGGCGGCGCAGTTCAGCACAACGAACGGCTCGTTGGAGCGCGCGCCGGCGTTGTGAATGGCGTGCGCGAACAGCTCCTTACCGGCGCCCGGCTCGCCGATCAGCAGCACTGGCGCGGCTGAGTTGGCGGCCACTCGCGCATGGCGCAGCGCGGATTGGATGGCGGTGCTTTCGCCAATAATGTCTGCGAACGAAAAGCGCGCCTCGGCCCCAACCACGCGCTGAACCAGGCGCTGAATGCTCGCGGAAGGCCGCAGCGTGATCAGCGCACCAAGGTAGCGCCGGCTGCGATCCCAAACCGGCCGGACGCTGCATAGCGCGGCCACCGCACCCTTACGGCCGGGGAACAGCAGCTCCTGCTCGCTGATCTCGCGGCGCCGCTCGAGCGCCGCCGCAAGTGCGCTCGGCAGTTCGATCAGCTCATCCAGCGCGCGACCGGCGACGCTACGCGGCGCCAGGCCAAGCATCTGGCCAGCGCGCGAGTTGATTTTACTCACCCGCCCCTGAACGTCGAGAAAGATCAGGCCCTCGCTCATCGCCTCGATCGCCGCATTCAGCTCGGCCAGGTGATCGTTGGTCTCTGCCAGCAGCATATTATTGCGCACCTGTGCCTGGATCGCCTGAGTGGCCGCGATCACCATGCCGAGTGTGTGCGAATGAGCGTCGGCGCTGCGCCCCAGCACGCCAATCACGCCCATGGCCTGCCCATCGACGTCGAACAGCGGGGCGGCCGAGCAGGCGAACTGATGGTAGCAGGCGCAGAAATGTTCTGCGCCGCGCGTCTGCCAGGGCAACGCCTCACGCAGCGCCAGGTTCAGCGCCATGCTGCCGATCTGCTCCTCGCGCCAGCTCGCCCCGCGCGACAGGCCAGTGGCGCGAATAGCCGCCAGCATATCGGCGTCTCCGATGATCTCGATCATCTTCAAAGCAGCGTCGGCCAGCAGCACCGCGAAGCCCGAGCCTTCGACGAACTGGTATAGATCTTCCATATACGGCCGCGCCAGCGCCACCAGTGCCGCCTGAGGTTCGTCGAGCGTTGGCGTCATCGCCAGCCCGGCGTTGCAGTCGGGGCGTGGATCGAGGCCAGCCGCCGCACAGCGCTGCCAGGATCGCAGGATCGGCGGCGCGATTGCCGCTTCATCGCATGAGCCGCTGGCCTGGAAGGCTTCCCAGGCAGTGCGGATCGGGTCGGGCGCTGGTGTAACCATAGGATTCCACGTCTCTTCCTTCGCGGAAGTCTCGTTAAATTACACGCCTTACGCAGTCAGCGTTTGCAGGGAGATCTCGGGAGCGGTGCAACCGCCCCCGAACCCCCACCGCGTAAGTCGTGTTAAATTATAGCGCTTTCCAGGCGTGTCGAGAAACT
>DATFXE010000562.1:0-5634 GCA_035258585.1 Roseiflexaceae bacterium
TAGGCGGTCACAGCAGTCGGCTGGCTGATCATGCTGCCCCCAATACATGTCCGGTTATGCGGTGCGTCTATTGTACACTACTGGATGTAGTGCGCATCGGAAGAATTACGCATTGGAGTTACGTATATTTGGGGGCGCTAATGCGCTTGTACGCGCAGTGATATAGGGATTGGCGATTAGGAATTGGGCGTCGCGATCTCCTAATCTCTACTCCCCAATCCCCAGTACCTTGCTTGGAAATGCACTAGAAGAATATCTGCTAATCGAGCCAGGCCCGCCACTCATCCGCCAGCGTCTCCAGCGACTTGCCGAGCACGCGGTCGTAGTCAGCCGAGCCAGGCGCGCGCCCGCGGCCGCTGGCATACAGCGCGTCGAACTTCTTCCAGCCATACTGGCGAGTCAGGTAATCTATAAATGAGGCCCACAGCTCGTAGGCGTTGTCTGCGCCGGAGCGCTCGGCGGTCAGCAGGCGCAGCGGAATGCCGGCGTCGCGCAGCTGCCGCCCGCGCTCGCGCCAGCTCGAGGCGCCGGCCTGATCGAGCCAGCGGATGCTGGCGATCCAGGTGGCCAGCCCCTCGTGTAGGATGGTGTCGGCGCGGCGCTGGGCCGCCTCGCCGTAGCGCTGGGCCTCGAGGTGGTGGCCCATCTCGTGCATGGCCACTGTGACCGCGCGGCCGGTATCCTCGCCCGCGCGATAATACAGCTCGACACGCGCCTCGTCGGTGTAGGCCATACCGCGCACGCCGCGTTTGGGCGGCGCCCGATAGAAGCCGATCGAAATGCGATGTTTGAGAGTTGTGCCGAAGTAGTCCTCGGCGGCGCGCAGCACGCGCTCGAACTTCGCAGATAGGCCGGCGATCTGTTCGGCGCTAAAGGTGTTCTTGCCGATATACAGGTCGAGCCGCTGGGTCTGCGCCACGAGCTGGCCACGCATCCTTGGCCCGTTGCCGGGGATCATCGCCGGTACGGGTTTGGGCAACGCGGCGGGTGGTTCCGCCATGGACATTGCTTTGAACCGCTCGTCTGCCCGCGCGGCTCGCAGCTCCGCCAGCAACTCCTTCTTCAGCGCCCGAAGTTCCTCGCGCCGGAGAGGGGCCGCGTCGTCGCTGGCACTCGGAACGGCCTGAGCGCTGATCGCGAAGCTCTGCCCTGCGCCCTGCGACAGCAGGCCGATGACTGATACTCCGGCCAGCGGGTAGTGTCCAGGGCGCGGGCGAAGCGCCCGTGCGCCGATCAGGCCGCCGAACATAACCACACAGATCAGCAGCGCAAGCGCGCGATAACAGATGCGTTGCATGGCATCCCTTGTAGCTGAGCACGGACACGGTGCTCGGCGAGCGGGTTGCTCGAGACCACGCCCACCTGAGAAATTGTCGTCCAGAGTACGGGAAACATGTGCGCGTCCATGTACCATATACGCGGGAAGCTGTCAATGTTGAAGCTATGGCGCTCTGGCACGTGGCGTGCTATACTGATACGCAGAAGTGTACGACATCCCCGCCAGCATCCATCAATCGTCCCCGGCCATCTCCTCAGGTACACCTCTGCTGAAATGCGACTGTTTCCAAATGATGCGCCTGGCGCGTAGAAGGAGGATCGCATGAGTCTCGGCACATCGGGGTCGACTCTGAAATCTCGGTCGTCCGTCTCGCCGCTGCCGGATGTCGTTGGCCTGGGCGGCGCGCTGGCAGGGCTGGCTGGCGGTGTGGCCATGGCCGTCGTCGCAGCGCTGATGGCGGGCGCGATGGGCGAGGATATCTGGCAGGAGGTGAAGCGGATCGCGGCGATCGTCTATGGGCCGGCCGCGGTGGCGGCGCCGGGGTTCGCTATCGGACCGGTGCTGGTTGGCACGCTGATCCATCTGATCGTGTCGGCGCTGCTTGGCGCGATCTTTGGGATCGTCATGCGCCGCTGGCTGCATCTGACGTCGGACTTCGGGACGCCGGTGCTGGCCGGGCTGATCTATGGTCTGATGATCTGGCTGGTCGCCTACTTTATCGTTCTGCCGCTGGTCAATCCCGCGCTGCTGGATGTGTACGCGCCGGCATTCATCATCCAACACGTCGTCTATGGTGTTGTGTTGGGCCTTGTCTATACGTGGCTGCGCCCGCAACCATACGAGTCCTGAGGCACGCACAAATAATAAACTTAGGAGTTACGCAGTTGGGAGCTTTGGAGGGCTTTGTGCTCCAAAAATAACTCTTTTCGGCCCAGGTGTGGCGGCAAAGCCGCCACACCTGGGCCGAAAAGAAGCTTCTCGGGGGCCGGCGGCCGCGGGTACCCTCTGGGTGACCCCCACTAAAACGCCAACTACGTAAGTCTTAAAACGAAAAACAAAAGGAAGAAAAGTACCGCTGCGAACCATCATCTCTGGGTCACCGCGTAAGTCGTGTTATTGAGCGCGAGTCCTTGAGCTCGTCGCACTTCAGTTCACAGGTCGGGCCTTCTTACCTCATTCTGCGCAGCATTGACAAACCCCTCAGCCTTCCCGTATAATCGCGATCCCGCGCATCCGAGACGCCATCCCATCCCGAACCCGATCGCCGGTGTAACTGTTCTGGAACTAGCAGCCATATAATCAGCGAAGATACGATGGTACACGGCGCGTTTCAGCTTTGCAGTCCGCCGCACGTCGCACGATCCATTCCCTGCGACTGTGACCTGCGACCTGAAAGTGTCTTCACAGCCTAGACTGATACGCAGCCAGATCGAAGGGAGCGCCTGCACATGAGCACGCACCATTATTCGGGGGGCATCGAGGTCCTTGGCGCTGTGAGCGAAGCATTCGCTAGCGTGCTGACGCCAGAGGCGCTGGATTTCGTTGCCAAGCTGCACCGATCCTTCGACGCGCGCCGCCAGGAGCTGCTGCGGCGGCGCGAGCAGCGGCAGGCCGAGCTCGCAGCCGGCAAGCTGCCCGATTTTCTGCCGGAGACGGCCGAGATCCGCGCCGGGTCCTGGCGCGTGGCGCCCATCCCGCCCGACTTGATCGACCGCCGGGTCGAGATCACCGGGCCGGTCGACCGCAAGATGATCATCAACGCGCTCAACTCCGGCGCGAAGGTGTTCATGGCCGATTTCGAGGATGCCAACTCGCCCACCTGGGACAATAACATCCAGGGCCAGATCAATCTGATTGACGCGATCAACCGCTCGATCGACTATGTCAGCCCCGAGGGAAAAGCCTACAAACTGAACGACAGTGTCGCCACGCTGCTGGTCCGGCCGCGCGGCTGGCACCTGGTCGAGAAGCACCTGCATGTGGACGGGCAGCCAGTCTCGGGCAGCCTGTTCGATTTTGGCCTGTACTTCTTCCACAACGCCCGCAACCTGCTGGCTAAGGGCACCGGTCCGTACTTCTACCTGCCCAAGATGGAGAGCCACCTGGAGGCGCGGCTCTGGAACGATGTCTTTGTGCTGGCTCAGGACGAATTGGGCCTGCCGCAGGGCTCGATCCGCGCCACGGTGCTGATCGAGACGATCCTGGCGGCCTTCGAGATGGACGAGATTTTATACGAGCTGCGCGACCATTCGGCCGGGCTGAACTGCGGGCGCTGGGATTATATCTTTAGCTGCATCAAGAAGTTCCGCTACCAGGATCACGTCTTCCCCGACCGCGCGCTGGTCACCATGACCACACACTTCATGCGCTCGTACTCGCTGCTGGCTATTGCGACCTGCCATCGGCGCGAGATCCATGCGATCGGCGGTATGTCGGCCTTTATTCCGGTGAAGAACGACCCGGCCGCCAACGAGCGCGCCTTCGCGCAGGTGCGCGCCGACAAAGATCGCGAGGCCAACGACGGCCACGATGGCACCTGGGTGGCGCACCCCGGCATGGTCGCGCTCGCCACCGAAGCCTTCGACGCGGTGATGAAGACGCCCAACCAGATTCACAAGAAGCGCGAAGATGTCGAGGTCAGCGCAGCCGATCTGCTCGATTTCGTGACCGGGCCGATCACCGAGGCTGGGCTGCGCACCAACATCAGCGTCGGCATCCAGTATATCGAGGCCTGGCTGGGCGGCCAGGGCGCGGTGCCGATCTTCAATCTGATGGAGGACGCCGCCACCGCCGAGATCTCGCGCTCGCAGGTCTGGCAGTGGATTCACAGCCCAAAGGGCGTGCTCGACGATGGCCGCAAGATCACGGTGGAGCTGACCCGCCAGTTGATTGGCGAGGAGCTGGAGAAGATCAAGGCCAGCTATGGCGCCGAGAGGTATGCCCGGCGCGACTTCGCCAGGGCCGCCGAGCTGTTCGATACGCTGACTATGAGCGCCGAGTTCACCGAGTTCCTGACATTGCCAGGGTATCGCTTCCTCGACTAGCCGCGAGGAAAAGAGAACATTTGCTGACGATAGACGATAGTGCTATCGTCCTTCGTCGCTGGTCGTGCGAGCTGGTTCGGGCCGCTACGCGGCCCGAACCAGCTCGCACGACCACTTTCTTTTGTGGCTGGTCTGGCGATCAATTGCGCCACAGCGCAATCGATCGCCAGACCAGCCACCATGGTAGATGCATTACTCCTAAAACTATTGACAGCTCCATGTAAACGTGATAGTCTTTACACACATGTCCTCATCATGTTATCGCAGCGCAGGATTCGCCGATCGATACGTCATTCGCGAGAAGCCTATGGCCGATAAATACTACCAGGAGTACGGGCCGATCAGCCGCCGGCGCGCCGCGGGCACGCTTACCGACGACGATCCGCAGCTTGATTCTGCGCCGCTGCCCGAGATTGAGCCGCTGCCGCTAGAGCGCCCCACGCGCCGCCGCATTGAGCGCCGCAGGCGTCGCGGCGGCGGGCTACTGAGCGTGCTACTGCTGGTGCTGGTCGGGGCTGGGGCGTTTCTGGCCTTTCCCTACGCGGCGAATGTGTTCGCCGGCGACCGCGCGATGGATGGCGTCAGCCTGCAAGGCCGCTCGATCGCCGGCATGAGTCGCTCCGAGATCCGCACGCTCATGGAGCAGCGCTACGCCGCGTTCCTGCGCGGGCCGATCACGATCACCTTCGAAGATCGCACCTGGACGCCAACACCACAGCAGCTCGGTCTGAGCTTCGATCTGGATACTGCGGCCGAGCAGGCGCTATCTGCTGGCCACCGCGGCGGGCCGATCGAGCGGACCCGTGAGCTGTGGGCGATCTGGCAGGGCGGGCTGGATATTGCGCCGCGCCTGAGTGTGGACGCCGGCCGGCTCCAGGCCTACCTGACCAGCATCGCATCCGAGCTGGAGCGGCCGCCGCGTGACGCGGCGCTGAGCTTCGCTGAGGGCAAAGTGCTGCCGACCTCAGCCCGGCCCGGCCGCCAGGTGCTGGCGGATGCGACCGCGATCGACGTGATGCACGCGCTTCAGACGCTCGAGCCGCAGAGCGTGGTGCTGCGCACGCGCACGCTGACACCTGCACTGACCGATGCCGGGATGGCCCAGGCGATCGACGAGGCGCGCGCGCTGCTTCACAGCCCGCTGCTGCTGCGCCGTGCCGAGCAGAGCTGGACCTGGCAGCCCGACAAGCTGGCCGAACTGCTGGCGATCAAAGCCGAGCGCGGCCGGATGTCGGTCGAAGTCGACCCCGACCGGCTCGCCAGGGCGGTCGAGAAGCTGGCGCAGCTGGTCGATACCGGCAGCGCTGAGCC
>DATFXE010000563.1:0-2459 GCA_035258585.1 Roseiflexaceae bacterium
CCCCCACCTGCCGAGGATGTTGGGAGGGGCCGAAGGCCCCTCCCAACATCCTCGGCAACTTCCACGAAGCGGGCCTGGGGATGCAATTGCAGATGCATGTGTTCGCGCGGCACGCCAGCAGGAAGAGTGGATACCGGCGAAGCCGGGCAGGCGCAGTCACAGTCGTTCTGAACGATCGCGCTATTGGCCGGCGCCGCGATCAGCACTAGCGTGCGCGTGCGGGCCTCACACGCATCTATCCCGGCCAGTTCTGCCATCGTTCGAAGGTCGTCCAAGCCTCAACTCCTTTACATTGAGTCATCCAATCCTCGAGCAGACGCCTCCAAACGGTTCGGGTTGTAACGGGATCGCAGGTTGGCAGCACGTCCTGTTCCAGAAAATGCAGATGCCAGTCGAAGCTGAAGATCCGGCGCTTCGATTGCTCGACCAGCACGCCAAGCCCGCGCTGAAAATAATCGGTCGCGCGATCGGCGTCGCCGCGTTGGAGCGCCAGGCAGCCCAGGTAGACCGCGAAGCGCCCCTCGCCAATCTGGAAGGCGGCCCGCGGGTTGCGCTCATGGTACTGCGCGAGCCATTCGTCGAGCGCCTCATAGTCGGCATAGTCGGATATTAGGCCATAGACCATCATGCGGGCCAGCTGGCAGACGCTGTATAGCTCGGTCGCGATATCACCGAAGCTGCGCGCGTCGCGGTAGCTCTGCTGCCATGTCTCCAGGGCCGGCAGCCGATTCGCCGGCGTGCAAGCCAGCACGTGCCCCAGCCGGTAGCGCGCCAGCGGCAGATCGGCCGCGATCGCCAGCTCGATCGCTTTGTGCAGCTCGGCCTCGGCGCGCTGGAGATACGCCCGCCGCTCGGCGCGGTCGGCCGTCTCCTCGGAGAGGTCGCGATAGGCTCGGCCGCGCGCCGAGGCGATCTTGGCGATCCACTGGTTGTGCTGCTTGCTGGCGTTCCGGCCGCCGTGCGGCGCACGGTTGCCCAGCTCGGCAAACAGATCGTCGGCCAGCGCCAGGTATTTGAGCGCCTCCTGCGGCTGTTCCAGGTTGACATAAATTTCGCCAGCCGTGGTGTAGGATTGGCCGAGTGCGAAGCGCCCGCTCTCGCCCAGGCCTTGGCGAATATCGATCGCCTGCTTGAGCGAGTCGACCGCGGTCCGGCTTTTCTTGCCCTGGATCGCATAGATATAGGCCATGCCGTTGAGCGCGGTGGCGCGGCGGGCCTGGGCCTCATCGGGCGGAATGCCAGGCCGGATGGTCAGTCCGAAGGCCTGTTGGTAGTAGCCGATCGCCAGATCGAGCTGGCCTTGCAGGCGCGCGGCCCAAGCGCTGGAGAGCAGCGCGCGGCCGAGCAGCAGATCGTCGCCAAGCTGGCCGGCCAGGTCGGCCGCCTCATGGTAACGCTTCAGCGCCTGCTGGGCCTGGCCGATGCCCATCTGGACGTTGCCGTGGCCGTGCAGGATATCGAAGCGCCGGGCGGTGGGCTCAATCACGCGGCCGTCGAGCTGGTCGAAGATCTCTTCCGCCAGCTGATACTGGCCGTCGGCGATCTGCTGGTTGGCCAGCGCCATCTGGGCTTGAATGTAGTGTGGTGGCGAGCGGCGCTCCAATTCGGGGAAATAGGCCCTAATCGTGCTGAACATGGCGCCCAGGTCGGCGGCGGTGCCGCCGTGCTGGCGGGCGATCTCCAGCTCGCGCTCGAGCCGGTCGGCGCCGCGGATCGGGTCGAGCCGGAACGCACACTCGACGATGCGCAGGCGCGCCTGCTGGTGGCGGCGCTGCTGGGCCGCGCGCTCCTCGAACAGCAGCAGGCCGCGGTCGCGGTCGCCTGCGCTGCGGGCGATCTCCTCGTCGGCGCGCAGTCGGCCCACGCGCGCGAGGATGGCATGCGATTGATTCTCGAAGGCGTCGATCGCCTGAGCCAGATAGGTCTGCTGAAGCTGCCGATTGGGATCGACCACCGGGAGCACATAGGCCAGCACCAGGTCGCGCACCGCATCGTGCAGGCAGATCAGCGTATTGTCGATCAGCTTGAACGAGACTCGCCGCCCAGCCTCCTCGAACAGTGCGCCGGCCTGGTCGGACGGCAAGCCCAGGATGGTGGCGATGCTCTCGTGATCCAGCGGCGCCACCAGCGCCAGCAGCACCGTCAGCTGGTCGATCCGGCTGCCCAGTCGCGGGATCATGCCCTCGGATGCGGCGATGCTGGCCACCAGTTCGCGGTCGAAACGCTGCTGGATCGCGGCAAACGCCGACTGGTCGGCTGGCTGCGTGCTGGCTGCCAGACGTCGCAGCTCGGCCGGGTCGCGCTTCAGCTCGTTCAGCCAGGCCTTGGCCGTAACCTGTGCGCCCAGCTCGACCGCCAGATCGATCAGCACGGGCCGGCCGCCGGCCAGCACTGCGAGCGTATCGCGGGTGGCCTGATCGAGCTGGACCCCGAGCCTCTGCTGCTTCTTCTCGACATAG
>DATFXE010000564.1:0-2602 GCA_035258585.1 Roseiflexaceae bacterium
CCCCCACCTCTGGGGAGGTCTGGAGGGGCCGAAGGCCCCTCCAGACCTCCCCCAGATAGAATATTCCGTGTCAATGTACGGATCAGTAACTACTCAGAGGAAAAGTAGTCATTACTTTGAAACATAGTAGGCTTTGTTGCACAATTACGGGTGGCACCAAGCGGTAGCTCACGACTATTACCCGCTGGCCGATTGGATCACGCCCAGAGCATCGCAAGCCGAGCGACTGGTTTAGCGATGCGCGTCGGCTGCTGCGATGGTGGCGGCGATGTGCCGGGCAGATTCGCCCACCCCCAGCAGGAAGCCCGATCGCTGCGATGGCATCCACGGTATACCGACGAAGTATAAGCCCGCATAATTGGTCACCCCTCTCGTCTGGATGGGAAAGCCGTCTTCATCACGGATTGGCAGCTTCACCAGGCTGTAGTCGAAGGTGTAGCCCATCGCCCAGATGACGCTGGTGATGCCGGCGGCCTTCAAATCGAGTTCCCCGATCAGAGGCTGCGCATAGCCGTCGCGCAGTTGCGGCACATCCTCAGCCGGCGCGTCGAGTCCATTCGCCTCGATGTAGCCATCGATCATCTTCACAACCTCAAGCTCGAATTGGTCAATTCTCGCCAGGTTCGCGTGCAGGTCAGGGGCGAGCGCGATTGTGTCACCCGCTGCGCCGCGCAGGTGGCCCAACAGTGTCACGCCGCCGCGCGCGAATTGGTGCAAGTTAATTGTGTGCCCACCATTGGTGCCCGAAAGGTGCGGGATGCCCTCGAACTTGGACCTGCCGGACGGCATCTGCTCGGGCGTGAGATCGAAAAAGCCGGTTTGATCCAGCCAGGCGATCACATCCTTGCCGCGGTAGCGACGAGGCACTCGGCCCGTACTGCCCACGCACAGGAACACCTGCCTGCCGTGCTGATAGAGCTCCTCCGCGATCTGAGAGCCGGACTGCCCACTGCCGACCACGAGTACCGTGCCGGCTGGCAGCGATTCGGGATTGCGATACGCACTGCTGTGGAGTTGTGTAATAGCTGGTGACAGGCCGGCAGCAAACGCTGGTATCTTTGGCTGCTGAAAGAAGCCAGTTGCAATCACCACATTCTTCGCCGCGAAGGCGCGCTCAGGTGTTTGAACGCGATAGCCTTTCGAAGAAAGCGGCTCGACAGCGAGCACACGCGTGTTGTAGTGGATCGGTGGTTGAAAGCGCTCGACGTACTGCTCAAAGTACGCCACGACCTGATCACGCGGCATGAAGCCATCGCGGTCAGCGCCGTTGTATTCGACGCCGGGTATCCTGAAGGCCCAGTTGGGCGTGACCAGCGTGAAGGAATCCCAGCGCTCTCTGCGCCAGACGCTGCCGGCTTGCGCGGCCTGCTCCAACACGACGTGCTCGTGCCCGTAGCGCTTCAGATGGTAGCTCATCGCCAGCCCGGCCTGCCCGCCGCCGATGATCACGGTTTCGATCTGTTCCATCGTTTCAGTCTCCTGTATCGCCATTCCGCCTCGATGGCGTAGTTCTCGGTCAGCCCCTTATCTCAGGCCTTCGCCGTTGCCGGCGCTACGGCTTTTTCGCGCCGGCTCGGTAGCCACAATCCGGCGACTGCTCCCGCGAACGACAGCGCAGCCGAGGCGCCCATCGCTGGGGCGAACCCGTCGCTGAAGGCCTGGGCAGAGCCGAAGCTTCCGACCGTGGCGAACACCGCAGCCAGCATCGCGACCCCGAACGCCGCACCAAGCTGGCGCAGCATGTTGAACGCGCCCGACGCCTTGCCGATGTCGCTCATCGCCACCGAACTGACCACCGCGTTCTGGCCGGTGGGGATGGCCGCGGCGCCAAAGCCGGCGATGATCAGCGGCGCTATGAGTTCCACGTAGGCCAGGCCAGGCCTGGCGATCAGCCCAATCCAGGCCATCGCCACGGCTTGGAGCAGCAAGGCGCCGACCATCAGCGCCCGCTCGCCGAGAAGGTTGATCAGAGCGCCGGCGAGCGGGGCGCTCACGAACAGTGTGGCGGTCCAGGGCAGCAATCGCAGCCCAGCACCGAGCGGTCCGTAGCCCAGCGTGGTCTGCAGGAACTGCGCCAGGAAGAATCCGGAGCCGTACAGCGATGCGAAGAACAGAAAGCCTGCCGCATTGCCGGCTGAGAAGGCGCGTGAGCGGAAGAACCGCATCGGCAACATTGGCGCGCTCTCGCGCCGCTCCCACCCTACGAACGCCAGCGCCAGAACGACACCTGCCGTCAGCGTCCCCACGACTTCGAGGCTGCCCCATCCGGCCTGGTTCCCACGCACCAGCCCCCACACCAGCCCCAAGGCCGCGCCGGTGATGAGCAGCAGGCCGCCGATGTCGAGGGCACTGCGCGGTCCGAAGCTCTCCTCGATGCGACGGAATACCAGCGGCACGAGGAGCAGGCCGAGCGGCACGTTCAGCCAGAAGATCCACTGCCAGGCCAGGCCGCCGGCGATCGCGCCGCCTAGTGTCGGACCAGCCAGGACGGCCAGGCCGGTGACGCCACTGAAGATCCCCATCGCCTTCCCGCGCAGCTCTGGCGGGAAGGCCACGCTCAGTTGCGTCACGGCCAGTGGCATGATCAGCGCCGCGCCGCACC
>DATFXE010000565.1:0-27734 GCA_035258585.1 Roseiflexaceae bacterium
AGGGACTGTAGTCGGCGAAATCTTTGGAGAGCAGATTCAGGTTCGACGCCTCATCGCGCGGCGAGAAAACCATTATCACAACCTGCCCAATGCAGCAGATTGAGAGGAACAGCAAGAGCAGCGCCGCCGGTATTAGCCAGCGGAGCGGCTCACGCCGTTTGGTCGGCGTTATCTTGTTCGGCGACGGCGTCTGCGTGATCATTCGCTACCAGCAGTGAGAAGCTGAATGTACTGCCCTGCCCGGGAGTGCTCATGGCCCAAACCTCGCCGCCCTGCCGCTCGACCAACTGGCGGACGATCGCCAGCCCGAGGCCGCCGCCGCGCTCCGGCGAGTTGTTGCCTTCCACACGGTGAAATCGCGTGAAGAGCTGCTCGAATTCCTCGGCCGAGATCCCGGGCCCAGTGTCCGTGACATCGACTTGCACCACGTTGTCGCGGTGGCCGGCGCTCACGGTCACGCTGCCCTGCTGAGTATAACGCCGCGCGTTATCCAAAAGTTGGGTCAGGATGACATTCAGCTGCTGCCGATCGGCCGTCACGGGAGGGAGGCTATCCGGCAAATCAAAGCGCAGCTCGATGCCCTTTTTCGCGAACGCGTTACGCATTGGTGCTATCGCGCTCTCGACCGCCAGCCAAACGTCCTGCGGCTCCGGCTCGGTGAGCAGCGTATTGGCTTCAATGCTGGCGATCATCACGAAATTATTCACCAGGTCGCGCATCTGGTCGGCGCGCAGACGAATCACCTCCAGCGTATCGCGCTGATCCGAGCTGAGCTCGCCCAGATAGCCGCGCAGCAGCAGCTCAGTGTTGCCGCAGATCGGCGTCAGCGGGGTGCGCAGCTCATGCGAGACACGCTCGATGAATTTGGTCTTGGCGCGATCCACCGCCGCCTCGGCCGACATGTCGTGCAGTACGATCACCTCGCCAAGCACCTGATCGTTTTCGCCGATCACGGGCGCGCTGCTGATCCGCATCACCCGCTCGCCCAGTTCGTAGTGTTCCAGATCGGCCACCTCATTGCCGAACATGTCCTTGGCAGCCGCCACGCGCTTGAGCGGCACATCGTTGAAGTTGCGCCGGACGATGTGCCAGTCACGCAGGCCGAGCATATCTTCGGCAGTGCGGTTGACGAGCTGGATATTGCGGTGTGTATCACAGACGATCACGCCGTCGGCGATCGACTTCAGAATCGCCTCACGCTCGCTGGCCTCCTCGTGGACGCGGTCGAACAGCACGGCGTTGTAGAGCACACTTGCCGCCATATTCGCCGTCGCCATCAACGTTGGCTCGATCGCCCCGCTGAACGCATCCGGCTCCGCGTTGCCGAAGATCAGCACGCCAGCGACCATCTCCTGCACCACCAGCGGTGTCAGCAGCAGGCTCTTGAAGCCAGCCACATCGGCCAGGCCCATCGATCCCAGCCGCGGCTCGGCGCTCGGGCTCAACAGGCGTGGAGCGCGGCCCTGGCTCAGGTCGCGCAGCAGCGGGTCGCTCGGCGCGAGCCGCAGGTTCTCCAGCGCGGCCACCCGCGGCGAAGCGCCCGCGCGCACCCGGTAGCGCCAGGTGCCTCGATCGTCGATCAGCGCCAGCACCTCAGTGCCCGGCGCGAATGACTCAACCGTGCGCGCCGTCACATCCAGCACCGGTAGGACTTCGATCGCAGCGCCAAGTTCGCGGCTGGTGCGATACAGCCGTAGCAGATGCTCGGTCATCTGGTTGAACGCCCGCGCCAGGCTGCCAAACTCATCGGTCGATTGAACCAGCGTGCGGCGCTCGAGGTCGCCGGCGGTCACCGCCTCGGCGGTATCGACCAGATCGCTCAGCGGGCGGGTGATGCTGCGCGCGATCCGGTATCCGAGCAGGATCGAGCCGAGCGCCAGCGCCAGCGCGATACCGGAGATCACATTACGGTTGGCCGTTACCGAGCTGACCTGAAAATCAGTCGGCAGGCCGACAGAGAAATAGCCGGCTCGCTTCCCCTGGATGACCAGCGGGCTATACGCTAGCTCGTACTCACGCTTCAGAATAGTGCTCGGAAAGATATTCTGCCCCGGCTTGTTCTCCGAATTGATCACCGACTGAGCGGTGTTCCGATTCAGTGCCGCTACGACTTCCGGGCGCATATCGAGCGAGGCGAGCTCGGCGCGCGGCACGAAGGTGGTGCCGATCGCCTGGCCCTGCGGATTGTAGAACGTGGTGATCGGCGCCTGCGTGCTGCGCTGTAATGACAGCAACAGCCGGTCGATCTTGGTTGCGATCATCAGGCCACCAACCATCGCGTCGCCCTGCTTGACCGGCACGATCGTGTACAAATACGGCTGCGGATCACCGCCAAACTGGATCAACCCGGAAAACTTATCGTCACCGTCGATCAGGGTATTGCTGGTGATACGCTGCACATCCGGGATCGGCGAAAGGTCGGTGCTCTGATTCCGGTACGGCTGCGCGGTCGGGTCATCGGATACGCGCTGCCAATCGATCAGCGATAGGCCATTGCGGTCGAACGCGATCATGCGGTCGAAATCGAGGTTGACGTTGCTGATGCCGCTGATATAGAAGACGGTGAGCGTCTTCGAGACGACATCGCTGTTGCGGCCGGCCAGCGCATCGGCGACGGCCGGTGTGCCATTCGCCACGCTGGCGTCGGAGAGCGCGACCTGACGCAGGAAATCGATATGCCCTTGCTCGCGGCGCACCAGCGCGTCGCTGGTGGCGCGCGCATTGTTGGCCAGGTTGTTGGTCAGCACATCCTGCGCCGAAGCTGCCACCAACACGAGAACGATCGTCGCACCGACCATTGTGACGAGCAGCGTCAGCGCCAGGTACGGCATGATGATCTTGTAGCGAATATGCGATTGGATGAGCTGCAGCAGCCGGCGCATTGGCTACCTACCTTGGGCACGGGTTGATGTTTTACACAGACTAGTACCGGCCCAGGAGATTGGGAACATTATATACGAACGTATGGGGTGAATCAAGCTACTTCTTAGATGACAAAACTGTAAAGTATTTCCCAGGGCACATGCTCCAGGCCGCAGATCCAAGGTCGCAGGCTCCAGGCCGCAGGCCGTAGACAGTGACCAGTAAGCAATAGGTAATATGCAGGCGGCGGACTGCCGATTGCCTACTGCTTACTGCCGACTCGCGATCCTACCGTTCATCACTCCCGGCCAGCGGCAATGCGAACGCGAAGACACTGCCTGCACCCTCTTCGCTCTCCAGCCAGATCCGGCCGCCATGTGCCTCCACCGCCAGCTTACAGAAGGTCAGCCCCAAACCGGTGCCGCGCATCTTGCGCCCGCGCACCTGGCCGAATTTTTCGAAGATCCGCTCGTGATACGCCGATGGGATGCCCATACCGCGATCTTGCGTCCAGAAGATCAGCCACTCGCCGCTGTCCAGCGTCGGGTGCAGCGGCACATCGGCCGGGAGCGGCCGGCCCGGCGTGAAGAAATGCGCGCCGACGGTCACCGAAGCATCCTGCGGCGAAAATTTGATCGCGTTGTCGAGTAGGTTTTGCAGCACCCGCACAATCTTCTCGTCGTCGGCCTCGACCAGCGGCAGATTGATCGCCATGCGCTGTTCGAGCCGAACTTGCTGGCTGCGGGCCGAGACTTGCAAACGCTCGATCGCCTGATCGATGATCGCATAGGGCGCCACCGGCTCCAGCTCCAGGTGCATGCGGCCCTGCTCCATCTTCGAGATGTCGAGCAAGTTGTTGACAAGTTCGAGCATCGCCTGGCTGCCCTGGTAGGCGATCGAGAGCAACTCTGTTTGCGAATCGGTGACCGGGCCGCCCACACCGCGCTTGACCATCATGACCCCATTCATGATCGACGTCAGCGGGGCGCGCAGGTCATGCACCAGCATACTGGTCCAGTCGTCACGAATCTGCTCCAGCTCCTTCTCCTGCGTAATATCCCGCAGCACCGCAAGCTGGCCGTAGACCTCGCCCTGCTCATCGCGGACCGGCATAGTCAAGTGGCGAATGAAGCGATGCTGGTTCCCGCCAAGCTCGATCTCGCTGACATGCACCGGCGCGTCGCCGGCCCGTGCCGCGCCCTCGCCATTGCCCCAAGATCGGCTGACCACCTCACGCGCGCGGCCGTGCAGCTGGCGCAGCAGATCGTCCAGCGATTGGCCATTCAGCGCCTGCTCACTCGATTCGAACAACTGCGCCGCCATTGGATTGGCTGTCAGCACCACACCGTGCATATCAGTCATCAGAATCCCATCGGCGGTTGAGTTCAGAATCGCCGCCAGCCGATCGCGGCCATCGGCCACCTGCTGGAACAGCAGCGCGTTCTCGATCGCCACGCCGATAAACGCGGCCATGCGCATCAGCCGCCCGGCCTCATCGGGAGTGAAGCTGCCGTTAAGCTTGTTCAGCAGCTCGATCGCGCCGATTACCCTACCCTTGGCGACCATGGGCACACACAGGATCGAACGGGTGACAAAGCCGATATCCTCGCTGACCTTGCGGTAGAAGCGCGGGTCGCTCTCGACGTCGTGGACGATCTCCCATTTTCGGCTCTGCGCCACCGCGCCCACCACACCCTGGCCCATCGGGACGGATACGCCAGCGAGCTTGGCCTCACCACCCTCGATCGTCATCACAAAATGCAGGTCGCCGGTGGCTTTGTCGATCAGCAGCAGCGATCCTGCTTCGACGTTGAAGTAGGTGTTGAGCCGCGCCACCACCAGCCGGTAGACTTCGCGCGTGTCGAGGGTCGAGGTAATTGTCGAGGCGATCTCGTTGAGCGTATTCAGCTCCTGGTTGCGGCGCTGAGCTTCGTCGTGGACACGGAAGGTGGTGATCGCGGCCGCGAGCTGGCTAGCGAGCATGCGTACGAGCGCCACTTCGTCGGGACTGAAGCGGCGATGCTCCTCGATTGCACCGAGCGCCAATACCCCGATCGTGCGATCCTGCGCGACCAGCGGAACCAGCAGCGCCGAACGAAAGTCACGCGAGGTCAGCATCTCCCAGGTCGGCCCGTCTTTGCCCTCGAAATCGAGATCATGGAGCTGGAGCGACTGGCGCTTGTCGAGCGCCCCCCGCAGCTGCGGCAGGTCGGCCAGCTGTATGGACGCCGGTTGGTTCACCTGCGGGGGGTACTCCGAGACAAGTTGCCCATCGCCGGCGGCGTCGATCAACACAACACCGCCGCGCGGCACGTCGAGCAGCTGTGTCAGTTCGCGCAGTGCCAATAGCAGCAGCTCGTCCAGCGTTCCGGCCGTCTCGACCGCCTGGGTGATCCGCATCAGCGCGTCGACGCGCACCTCGGCAATCGGTGTTTCAGATTCTGCCATGCTGTTGCTCAAAATAGGCTACTCCATCAATTATAGATCGCTACAACGACACGAGTTACGCGGTGGTGGGGTTTGGGGAGGCAGAGCCTCCCCAAGATCTTCTTTTTTCTGGCGAACGTTGGCGGCTCTGCCGCCAACGTTCGCCAGAAAAAAGCTTCTTGGAGGGCTTGCAGCCCTCCAAACCTCCCCGCAATGGACGACCACGTAAGTCGTGACAATGACAGCTACATGCATTGCGTAGCGCGTAGTGCGTAATGCGTGATCGCGCTTTACGCACTACGCACTACGCACTAGGAAGTGTAGGTCTTTATGCAGCGATCATTACAGGACCGGCACTTTCGCGCTGACGAGAAATATCGGCCGTGTCGCGCCATCGAACAGGCGTAAGGGACGCAGTGCCTGGACGTCAAACATTTCGTCGTGCAATTGCTCGGCGACATCGCCAGAGACAAGAATTTCACCGCCGCGGGCCAGGTCGCGCAGCCGTGTGGCGGCTTCGACCACCGGCCCAACCGCACGGCTGGCGCTCGGATTCAAGCTGAGCGCTCCGATAGCGGCTTCCCCTCGCGCAATGCCGATATCCAGGCTGCCGACGTTGACACCAAGGTTCGCTCGCCAACGTGCGCCAAGGTGAGCTGCGGACGCACGCATCTGCAGCGCCGCGCGCACTGCGGCATTCGCACCCTGCTCCGAGCGCGAAAAGATCGCTAGCAGCGCATCGCCGGCAATGCTATCTACATCGCCGCCGTACTGCTGGATAATCGAAACCATTGGTGCGAAGTAGGCGTTGAGCACGTCATCGAACAGCACCTCGGGCGGCAGATCCAGAGCCATGCTCGTCAGCCCGCGCAGCACAGCGGACAGTGTAACGATCGTACGCGCGGCTGGGCGCGGAAAGGCTTCATTTAGCTCTGTTGCCCCCTGAAGCTTCGCACCGGCAGGGGCGGACCATGGGTCGGGCGCGCTCGGCAGGCCGGATACAGCATGTGCGCAATCGACCGCCAGCGCGACTGGCGCGCAGAGCACTTCCAACAGGCGCAGATGGGCGCTGGAAAAATGCCCCGGCATTTCATGACCAAGCGTGATCATACCCAGCATGCGCGCGCCGAGCAGCACCGGCGCCACGATCGCCGATCGTAGATCGCCCAGGCCAGGCCCAGGCAGCCAGCGTGAATCGTGCTCGGTATCGGCTATGAGCACCCCCACCCGCTCGCGGGCGACCCATCCGGCAAGCCCGCGACGCATCATCGGTTTGGCAACCAATTCAAGCGGCGCCAGGTTACCATTGTCGAGGGCGACGCGATAGCGAATGTGCTGGGCTTGATCGTCGAGCAGCAGCGCGGTGGCATGCTGCGCGCCGGTGAGCCGCGTGGCGGCAAGCAGCGCGCTCCGCAGCAGCGTGCTCAAGTCGGGGGCGCGTGCGATGTCCTGGGCAAAACTATGTAGGGCCTCGATCATCTGATCGTCCGAGTGCCCTCCACCGGCGGCGAGCGGGGCCGTATCCGTGCGGTCCTTGCTCGTCTGTGACGTACCCAAACGCGCCTCCGCTATCGAGGAGCCAGAGCGCCAAGCCAGCCTGCCAGGCGCCGGCGTTTTCCTCGATTCATCTAGCGTCAGCAGTATTATAGGGGATGGCCTTAGCGAGCGCCACTACTAAATGGCTACAGAATGATGACAGAATGAAATCTAGGGGTGGGAGTTTGGGAGCGGGATTATAGCCCGCCCCAAACCCCCAAAAACTGACCGAAAAGCGAGGATCGTCTTTGGAGTGCCTGATCTAGAGGCTGATTATTTCGGCGCCATATAGCCGGAGCCGACCGCGATATATCCATAGCCGCGCTCAGTCAACTCCTGGTAGTCGGGGATCATGCGGCGGCCGTCGATCACCAGATACGGCGGCTTGACTGCCTGCTCGATCGTGCGCGAGAGACCGCGGAACTCCTCCCAGTCGGTCGAGATGAACAACATATCGCTGCCGGCGAGCGCCTCCTTGGCCGAGTTATGGTAGCTGATCTTCTCGAACAGGTAGTTGTGCTCCGGGTTGAAGAAACGCTTGGCTTCGCCAACCGCCACCGGATCGTAGGCGCGGATCTCGCTGACGCCGCGGGCCAGCAACGTCTCGACGACCTTCAGCGATGAGGCGTCGCGCATGTCGTTGGTGCGCTGTTTGAAGGCCAGGCCCAGCAGCGCGACTTTCTTGTGATTGAAGCGCACGCCGGCCTCACGCATCGCGCGGTCGATCAGATAGGTCTTCTGATACTCGTTGATGTTATAGACTGATTGGAGCATATCGATCGGCTGGCCAGCAGTCTTGAGTTGGTAGATCAGCGACTGGATGTCTTTGCCGAAGCAAGAGCCGCCCGCGCCGTTCGAAACATACGAGCCCCAGGTGCTGATCCGGCTGTCGGCGGTGACACCGCGCTTGAGATCCTCCATCCGCACATTCGAGAAGGTCTCGCCCAGCCGCGCACCCACGCCGTTCCAGAAGGAGATGTAGGTCAGCAGCAGCGTATTAGCCACATACTTGATCGACTCAGCCGTCTCGGGCGTGGTCTCGATGTAGCGGATGCGGACGTGGTTGACAAACTGCGAGTAGATCCGGCGGATGATCCGAAAGTCCTCTTCGGTATCGGCGCCGACGACGACGCGGTCCGGCCGGCGCGACTTCTCGACCGCGTCGCCCTCGGGCAGGAATTCAGGGTTGGATGCCACACCGGCGTTGGGCACATTGAACTCGCACAGCTTGCGCTCGAGCTGGCGCGCGGCGCCGACTGGCACAGTGCTCTTGTTGATCAGCACGACCCGCCGAGTATCCTGGCGTTTCGCCAGCAGCGTGCAGATATGATCGACCGCCTTGAAATAGTAACTTAGATCGGATGAACCGTCGAGGTTCGGCGGCGTAGGCAGGCACAGAAATATCGCGTCGGTGCCCTCAATTATCGGCTCCAGCTCATTGCAAAAAAAGAGATAGCGCTCCATGTTCTCGGCGATAATGCCGGGCAGGCCAGGCTCGTTCACATAGTGGCCAATTTTATCCGGATCGGCCGAGCGATACGCTTCCAGCTTGCGCTCGTCGATATCGTAGGCGTAGACTTCATGGCCGTCCTCCGAGCAAACGGCCGCGTGAGTCAGCCCCACAAATCCAGTTCCAGCGACGATGATCTTCATTGTTTCTCCTTTAATCCTTACTTGCGGGCAATGCTGATCGCCTGTGCTTACTGATACGTGCAATTAATACAGAATATCATTCCCTGGGGAGGTCTGGAGGGGGCCTGCGGCCCCCTCCAGACCTCCCCTTTGGTGGGCGTTGGGGAGCGGCCGGGTGCCCACACCCAGAGGGTACCCGGCGTCGCCCCCGCACCCCACCAAAAGATGCCCGATCAATGCACGGATCGGTAGGAGCCGCGGCGGTGCGCGGCTCGCGCGTCAGCACGACTATGCCGCTCGACACGCGGTGTCAGATGCTGACTTGGCGTGCGGCGGCGCATCTATCAAATCATACCGCATCTGTCTATGAAAAGAAATTACTCTCAAGGAATCTCTTGTTATCATTTTCTTAATGATTACGATACCAATGCTGCCTAGCCTGAAGATTCGCCCTTTCGCGGTGTGGCCGGCACGGCCTCAGTTGGCTGCATGTTGTCGGACGCCGGCAGATCATCGCCGGCTGCCGGAACGGCTTCGGTCGACGGCGATTCCTGAGCCAGCGGTAGCGCGTCGGTTGGCGCAAGCTCTTCCTGGGCCATCGGAACCGCCTCGGTGGGCTGCCCCTCAGCCATAGGCACAGCCTCGCTCGGCGGCAGCGCGGCTTCGCGCGCCGGCACGGAGCCGATCGCCTGGGTCGGGTCGTCTGGCAGCGGCAGCTCCGGCGTATCGTCGCGATCGTCCAGCACCAGCGTCTGTTTCGAGGCCGAGGGCTGTTGCACTGGTGGAGTTGGCGCGGCGACATCGACGGGCGGTGGTTCGATCACGCTATCCTCAACCACCAGGGTTTCACGCCCCTGTGATGGCGCAGCGGCGCGGATGGCCGCCTCGCTATCCTCAACCACCAGGGTTTCACGCCCCTGTGATGGCACAGCGGCGCGGATGGCCGCTGTGGTGATCGCTCTGGTGGTTTCCTGCGCGGCTCTGCGGCCTTGCGAGCTGGCGCGCAAGTACATGAACAGGAAGCCGCCGCCACCCAACAGGATCATCAGCAGAATGACCAGCGCCCAATATTTCAGCACGATGCTGCCGATCAGCAGCAGCCCCAACAGGCCGAGCGCCAGGGGCAAGTAGCGTGCGACCTTCTGGCCAGTTGTTTCGGGCTGTGACGGCATGGCGGCGGTTGTCTGGCCGGTATCGGCCCGCGGTAGCGCCACGCCGCCGAAGGTTGGGGCGGCCAGGTCGCGGGCAGCCGAGGAGACCCGCACCAGCCCTGGCTCGAGATCGACGGCCGCACTGCGCAGGGCTTGGGCGAATACAGCGGCGCTCTTGAAACGATGCTCCGGCTGTTTGGCCAGCGCCTGTAGAACCACCGCGTCCAGCGCGGCTGGCAGATCGCCTACCAGCTCACGCAGGGCCTGCGGCGGCTTGGTCAGGTGCGCAGTAACGACCGCCATGGTGTCGCCGGTAAAGGGCGCCCGACCCGCCAACAGCTGGTACAGCACGACTCCCAGGGCGTAGATATCGGATCGCGCGTCCGGCTCGCCGCCGTTGAGTTGCTCGGGCGCCATATACGCTGGCGTGCCCATGACCATGCCGGTCGCGGTCAAGTTCGACTCGCCCTCGGTCTGGGCTATTCGCGCGATGCCAAAATCGGCCAGCACTGGTTGGCTCTCGGTGTCGAGCAGGATATTCGATGGTTTGATGTCGCGATGGATCACACCACGCGCGTGGGCATAGTCGAGCGCCTCGGCCATCTTCACAATCACGTCGGCGCTCCACTTGCGGTCGAGTCCACCCTCGCGCAATCGCGACTCCAGCGTGCCGCCCGGAAGCAAGTCCATGACCATATAGAACAGCCCGTCGGCCTCGTCGATGTCGTACACGCGAATGATGTTGGGATGGTTCAGGCTGGCGATCGTGCGCCCCTCGCGCTCGAAGCGCGCGCGGAAGCTCGGGTCCTGGCCGATCGCCGGCGGCAGGATTTTGATTGCAACCGGACGATGGAACTGCGGATGCTGCGACGCATAGACCGCCGCCATCCCGCCTTCGCCCAGGCGCGCCTCCAGCGTATATTTGCCGAGCTTGCGCCCGATCAGCTCGCTCATTGTAGCCTCCTCGCAGGGGACGAATCGGATACTACTACACAGAAGCTTTGTTGGGAAGGGGGTTTGGGGGCGGGGGCTGCGCCCCCGCCCCCAAACCCCCACCCGCTTCAAACTGATTGTAAAGCGAGAGCCGCCTTTCTGAAACGCTGTCTTACGCAGTGACCCAAACGTGGTCAGTCACAGCGGTACTTTTCCTTTAAAGAACGTAGCCCGGCGGCAATTTCACCACTCTTACAGAAGTGTAAGGGCGAATCTCCACGCTGTTCAGCCGTGGATGAATCGCCCTACATGCCAAGAAGGGAAACGTGTCGCAGGGAAACTATCAGTTAAGCCCGCGCACGACCAGATTATCGAACTTGACAGTGACATTCGGGTCGTCGAACGTATTGACGACCAGCGCTGCTTTGCCGTTTGCGATCGTGCTATCGCTTACTTCGTCCAGCAGCTTGTCGTTGGCATACAGGCGAATCGTGTCGCCATTTGTCTCAACACGCAGCGTGTTGACCTCGCCGGCTGGCTTGATCGCCGACGACTCGGTCCAGTCGACCAGCGTGGTCGGCTTGTCGTTCTTGTAGACATCAAGCTCGTAACGACCCTCGCCATCGATCGTGTAGATATAGAAGTTCTTATCATCTTTATAGCGAAAGATCAGCCCAGTCGCGCTGGCCTTTGGCCCGTCGATGCTAGCATCCACAGCGATCGATGCGTCGGCATAGTCGCCCTTCATCGTCGCCCAGCTGAGCAGCTTGGGCTTCTTGACGGTGATCGCATAGCCTCCGTCGACGAAAGCGTAGGTCGAGCTATCGTTGACCTCAGGCGTAAAGTCGCTCTTTTGCTCATTATCGAAATCGTCACTATACAGAATCGGGCCTGTCCCACCCGTGGAGGGCGCTTGAGCGATCGCCGTCGCTTCCGGCTCGTTCGTGGCGAACGGCTCCAGGCTCGGCACGGCGGCGGCAGTCTCCAAGCCGGCGCTGACTGTCGCAAAGGTTCCATCCGAAAGGCCAGCATTGGCGGTCGCGAGCGTGTTCTCGGCCATGGTGCCGGCGCGCCGAATCACCATGTAGGCGCCGACCGACAGCGCGACACAGGCCAGCACGCCGATCCCAGCAATAATAGCCAGAATCTTCCAGATGCCGCTGCCTGATTTTGCAGGTGGCGGCGCGGCAGAACCAGGCGGAAGCCCGGCACTGCTGTAGGCGCCGCCATAGGGTTGCGCCGGCTGCGCGGGCGGAGTGAGCGGCGGCTGACCAGGTGTTCCGCCCATGATCGTCGGCGTAGTAGATGGCTGATACGGGGGGGGCGACGGTGCTGGCGGTTCCGCTTGTGGCGGGGGCGCGGCCACGATCGTCGCGTCGGGTGGCGGCGCGGGCGGCTGCATGGTCAGGTCGGTGATCTTCGGCAGGACGATTGTCTCTTTGCCGGTGGGTTGGGGCGGCTCGCCGCCGGATGGCGCTGGAGTTGGAGTCGAGGGCGTACTTTGTTCTAGCCGGGCGCCACAGTTTGCGCAGAACCGCTCCTCGGCCTTGACCTCGCCGTGACAATTTGGGCATTGTGCCATTCTGGCCCTCACTATCATCTCGCTAAGTAATTACGTTCTGGGGCCAAGGCGCAGCTCGGCCCACATGGAATAAGACGTCTCAGCCCCGTAGGACGGTGCGCAGCGCGACGAAGAATCGCGCATTTTCGTCGTCGGTGCCGAACGAGATGCGAACATGGCCGGGCAGCCCCCAGCCCGAGAGCGGGTTCACCGTAAAACCGTGGTCCATCAATTCGGATGTGACGGCCATGTCGTCGCCGACATCGACCGTGACGAAGTTGGTGGCGCTGGGCACGGGCTGGAGGTCGAGCGCGCGCAGCTCGCGCATGAACAGCGTGCGGCAGGCGGCGGCGTGCGCGCGGCTGCGCACCACATGCTCCTCATCTGCCAACGCCGCCAGACCAGCCGCCTGAGCCAGCGTGTTCACATTGAACGTCGGGCGGGCACGCTCCAAATAGCCCATCAGCTCGGGTGCGCCAAAGGCGTAGCCAAGCCGCAGGCCGGCCAGCCCATAGATCTTGGCGAAGGTGCGCAGCAAAATTATATTTCCGCGGCCCGCGCGAAGCTCGGCCAGCAGGTCGGGATAATCGGGGCGATCGACGAACTCGAAATACGCTTCGTCCACCACGACAAGGACGTGATCGGGCACGCGATCGAACATGCGCTTGACCTCAGCTGCGCTGTTGGTCGTGCCAGTTGGGTTGTTGGGGTTGCACAGAAACAGCAGCCGCGTACGGTCGGTGATCGCATCGGCCATAGCGTCGAGATCGTGAGTATAGTCGCGCAGTGGCACACGCACCGCCTGGCCACCCATCTCAAGCGTGCGCAGGTAATAGCTGATAAACGAGCCATGCGCCATCACGGCCTGCTCGCCCTCACCCAGGAAAGCCAGGCAGAGCAGGAAGACCATCTCATCGGAGCCGTTGGTGCAGATCACCATCTCGGGAGTGACGCCGACGCGTTCCGCCAGGCCCTGGCGCAGCGCCAGCGATCCGGCGTCGGGGTAGCGATGGACATTGGCGGCAGCATCCTGGATGGCGCGTAGCGCGCGCGGCGATGGCCCAAGCGGATTCTCATTCGAGGAGAGCTTGACGACGCCTTGGGGCTGCTGGCGGATCAGTTTGGGCGGCTTATAGGGCGGCAGGTTGGCGATGTAGTCTTTGAAGTGCATCAGCATTCCCCATTGCATATTGCAGATTTTCTCAATCTACAATCTGCAATCTGCAATTACATGTTCTCAACTCCGTTGGTATGTTCGCTCTCCAGCGGCAGCGTGAAGTAAAAGGTGCTGCCCTGACCATCACGGCTCTCAGCCCAGATCACTCCGCCGTGGCGGGCCACGAACTCCTTGCTGAGGTAGAGCCCCAGGCCAAGCCCTTCGCCGCGCCGCTCGCGGCCGCGGGCATAGCGCTTGAACAGGCGGCCGAGTTGTTCCTCTGAAATGCCGGCGCCCTGATCCTGCACCGCGATCAGCGCCATAGTGGCATGATCGTCGGGGTCGGAACGAGCGGCGGCGTAAGCTGGATGGTGCGCCGCGATCGCGCCAGCCGCGTCGATCGCGACCTGCACCGATACGCGCGTGGCCGCCGGGCTGTAGCGGATCGCATTGCCGACGAGGTTGGTCAGCACCTGGCGGATACGCAGCGAGTCGCACACGACCATCAGCTCCGGCTCGCCGCTCTCGAGCGCCAGAGTGCGGTCACCAGCGATCGGGCGCTGCTGCTCGATCACCTGCTCGATCAGCGGCACGAGATTGACGCGTTGGTGCTGGAGACTGACCTGGCCGGCGTCGATACGCGACACGTCGAGGATATTATCGACCATCCGCAGCATATGCGTGACCTGCTGGGCCAGGATATTCAGGCCGCGCAACTCGGGCGAATCCTCTTCGCCACGACGCTGCTCGCGGCGCACCAGCAGATCGGCGTAGCCACGAACGGCGGCCAGCGGGCTGCGCAGCTCGTGTGCGGCCACCGCCAGAAAATCATCCTTGGCGCGTTCGAGCTTCTGGCTGGCAGTGACATCGCGGAAAATCACCACCGCACCGTCGACATTATTCTCGTCGTCGTAGACCGGAGCGCCGCTGAAGCCCAGCACCGTGTCGATGCCGCTGGCGCCGCGGCTCAACAGCCGGTACTCGTGGAAGACCTCGCCGGAGAGCGCGCGCGCCAATGGCAGCTGCTCGACCGGCAGCGTCTCACCTTCCAGATCGCGCATGGCGTAGAAATCGGGCATCTCGCTGAGCGACTGCTCGGCCGGGATGCGCTCGACCGAGAGCAGCTCCATTGCCGACTGATTCGCCAGCACCAGCCGGCCCTCGCGATTGCACAGCACCACACCTTCGGCGATGCTATTGATCACCGCGTTGAGCTTGAGCCGCTCGGTGCGGGTATCCTGATACAGCCGCACGTTGGCGATCGCCAGGCCAAGCTGGCTACCCATCGTCATGAGCGCCGGCACATCGACCCGCTCGCGCATGGTTTCATCGCCATACATGCTGATCACGCCAACCACCGTGCCGCCGGCGAGCAGCGGCAAATGCACGCAGCTATTGAAGCCAGCCTCGATCAGCAGCTCTTCGCCATCCTCAGCGATCAGCGGGCGCGCGATCGCCTGGCCATAGCGCACCGCCTCCTCATACGGCGAGCCGGACACGGAGACGCTATGCTGCAGCTCAACAAACTGCCGCGGCAGCCCGCGCTGGACGATCACCGAGAGAAACGATCGCGATAGATCGTGCAGCATGAGCATCCCGGCGTGCGTCTCCAGAACGCGCAGCAGCACATCAAGTGCGTTGCTAAGCAGCTCATCGAGATCAGCGGCCATGCTGACGACCGTGCCGATCGCGCCGAGGGCCTCCAATCGCCGCTGATGCGCCTGCATCTTGGCGTGCAATTGGGCGTTGTTGATCGCTCCAGCGGCGAGGTTGCCGAAGGTCTGGAGCACCTGGAGATCCTGACGATGCAGCGGCGGGCCATCGCCAATGTTCAGCAGCTCGAGAACGCCGATCACCTGCTTACCGATCCGCAGCGGCAGCAGCACGCCGGTGACATTACGGGGCAGCCGCTCGATCAGCTGGCGCATATCGGCCTGCGCCAGCGCGCCGACGCGGCCAGCCAGCTCGTGGTAGCGCCCGCGGCCCTCGATCAGCATTGGCTCGCCGCGCTGCCAGACCGTACCGGCCAGGCCTTCGCCGAGCCGCAGCCGCAGCCGTTCCAGCAATTGACAATCGGGCGCCGGATCGAGGCCATGCAGCGATTTGATCTGGATCGCAGCCTGCTGTTGATCTTGGAGCCACAGCAAGCCCACCTGCACGGCCGGCACGACCTCGACCACACGCCGCGCGAGGCTTGTCAGCAACTCATTTGGATCAAGCACCGAGACCAGATAGGTCGAGACGTTGAGCATGTTGTTGAGCACCTGGCTCCGCAGCTCAGCCTCATCGACAACCTGCTGATCAAGTATTTCGCTGGCCTGGTGCTGTGAATCGATGCTCATAGGGTATCCCAGCCTGTTTTATCCAAAGCTGCCATAGCTGTTTGATTATAGCATGGAGCGGGAGGGAGCGAAAGACCAGTCGGCAGTAAGCAGTAAGCAGGAGGCAGCCAGTAGTGCCGCCGACTGCCGACTGGTAATTTGTGCTAAGATAGGCTGTATGCAACATGCTCACCCAGCTCGCATACGCTTTCGTGCGCTGATCCGCCAGCCAGAGCCGCGGCTGAATCTGGCCGAGGCTGCGCTATGCATCGCATGGGAGGATCAGGGCCATGGCCGGCCCGAGGCGGCGCTGCGCGAGCTTGACGAATTGGCGGAACAGGCGCGACCACGGCTGGCCGGCTCGACGCAGCCACTCGAAATCGTCATAGGGCTGAACAGCTATCTGTTCGGCGAATGCGGGTTCCATGGCAACACCTGGCAGTATAACGACCCGGCCAACAGCTTCCTCGATCGCGTACTGGAGACGCGGGCGGGCCTGCCGATCACACTCTGCGTGATCTACATGGAGATTGGCTGGCGGCTGGGCCTGCCGGTCGGCGGCGTAGCGCTGCCCGGCCATTTCCTGGCGCGCTTTGGGCTCGGCCCCCACGCAATCTTCATCGACCCATTCAATCGCGGGCGGCTGTGGAGCCAGCACCAGTGCGAGACCCAGATCGCGACCTTCTACGGCAGCGCCACACCGCAGCTGGTCGGGAACGTTATGGCCCCGCCGACGCGGCGGGCCATCCTGGCGCGCATCCTGCGCAACCTCAAAAACCTCTACGCTGATCAGGAAGCCCTGCCGGCGGCACTGGCCGCGTCCGAGCGCATTTTGATGCTTGAGCCGGACAACCTCGAAGAGCTGCGCGACCGCGGGCTGCTGCGAGCGCGGTTGGGACAGCTTCATCACGCGCTGGAAGACCTAGATCGCTACGCACGCATGGCGCCCCGCGCGCCCGATCTGCCGCAGATCAAGCAGCGCGCCCAGATGCTGGCGGCGCTGGCGGCAGCGGGGAACTAAACGACACGTCGCTACTTTCTTGAGTATACAATGTCGTCTGCTCTACTTCGACGGCGGGTGCGGCCGGAAACCCTCGCCGATCACCTCGTTGGCCTCGCCGATGATCACGAACGCCTGTAGGTCGGCACGGGCGACGATCGCCTTGAGAAAGCTGATCTCGGCACGCCCCACGACACACAGCAGCACCGCACGGGCCATCCCGGTATAACCGCCATAGCCCTCCAGCACCGTCACGCCGCGGCCAAGATCGTGCAACAGCGCCTGTGTTATCGCGTCGGGTTGAGCGGTGATGATCAGCGCCAGGCGCGCGCCCGTACCGGCGCCAAGCGTGTAATCCAGCGCCAGGCTGCTGACGAACGCGGTCAGCAGGGCATACAGCACCTTCTCGGGGCCATAGCCGAAGAACGCCACGCTGAAGACCAGCAGACTCATCGCCAGCATGCTGCGGCCCGGCTGGATGCCGGTGCGCTGCTCGATCAGCCGGGCGATGATATCGACCCCGCCGGTAGTGCCGCGCGATCGAAATACCAGGCCAACCCCCAGGCCATCCAACATGCCGCCGTACAGGGTATACAGCAGCGGGTCGCTTGTAAGCTGCCGCGCGTAGGGCGCCATTAGATCGATCGCCAGCGACATCGCCGCTGTGGCGTACAGGGTGCGAACGCCAAACACCAGCCCGCCAAGCGAGCGGAAGCCGATGACAAACAGCGGTATGTTCGCCAGCAATATGACCAGGCCGATCGGCGTGCCGAAGAAGCTGTGTAACAGCATGGCCGCGCCGGTGATGCCGCCGGTGACGACATTATTCGGCGCCAGAAAGAGATCGACCGCCAGCGCCGACAGCATCGCGCCGATAGTCAGCAGCGTATAGTCGCGCAGGATGGGCCAGAGCCGCTTCATTCACATCCACCTGACCATGTGACAAGATGACAAGATGACAAGATGACGGTCGTTCATCTTGTCATCTTGTCATCTTGTCACGCCTCGCCGTCGCGCCCCATATTCCAGCGCAAATAACTTTCCACGAACGGATCGAGATCGCCGTCGAGCACCGCCTGGACGTTGCTGGTCTCGTGCTCGGTGCGGTGATCTTTGACCAGCGTGTAGGGATGCAGGTAGTAAGTCCGCATCTGGCTGCCGAAATCGGCCTGGCGGTGCTCGCCTTTCAGCTTTGCGCGCTCGTCGCGCTGGCGCGCCAGCTCGCGCTCGAGCAGCCGGCCGCGCAGCACGCGCATCGCCGTCTCTTTGTTCTGGAGCTGCGAGCGCTCGTTCTGACAGGTCACCACGATCTGCTCGGGCGTGCCGGGCTTGTAGGTCAGGCGCACGGCCGAGTCGGTGGTATTGACACCCTGGCCGCCGTGTCCGCCGGAGCGATAGACATCCACGCGAATATCGTCAGGCCGTATCACGATCTCGGGCGCGTCGTCCACCTCGGGCAGCACCTCGACCAGCGCGAACGAGGTCTGGCGCGTGTTGCCCGAGTTGAACGGCGAGAGCCTGATCAGCCGGTGGACGCCAGCCTCGGCCTTGGCGTAGCCATAGGCGTAGTCGCCGCGCAGCTCGATCGTGGCGCTCTTGATGCCGGCCTCGTCGCCCTCACTTTCGTCCACCAGGGTGACCTTATAGCCGCGCCGCTCGGCCCAGCGCGTGTACATCCGCAGCATCATGGCCGCCCAATCCTGCGCATCGGTGCCGCCCATGCCGGCCTTGATCGATAGGAACGCATCGCGGTCGTCATAGGGCGCGCTGAGCAGCAGCTCGGTCTCAAGCGCGTCCATGGCTGCGGACGCCTTGACATACTCGGCCGCGATCTCTTCGCGCAACGAGTCGTCATCCTCCGCATCGGCGAGTTGCTGTAGCTCGACCAGGGTGGTGATCTGGCTTTCGAGGCCGTGCCAGCGATCCAGCTCGCCTTTCAAGCGGGTCAGTCGCTGCAGCGTGCTTTGGGCATCCTGGGGGTTGCTCCACAGGTCAGGGTCGGCGGCGCGCTGTTCCAGCGCCGCAATCTGCCGCTCTTTCTCCGCGAGGTCAAAGCCGCCCCCGGACGCTGTCGAAGCGCGCCCGCAGGGCCTCCATATTCATTATTTCCACATCTATACTCCTATAAAGCGTTCGCAGGTTTGAACGTTTCAACGTTTGAACGTTCCAACGTTTCGACGATCGCCGGCAGTGCCTCCGCCACATCCTCGTGCAGCACGACGTCGGCGCGAGCGTCCAGGTAGGTCTCGCTCTGGTTGACGATGATCAGCCGCGCCCCGCGCCGCAGCGCCGCCAGTGGCAGCTCGCACACCGGCGCGACCTCCAGGGCAGTGCCGGCGACAAGCACGAGATCGCACTGCTCGATCGCGCGCTGGGCCAGCCAGAACAGGCCGCGCGGCAATAGTTCCTCGAACAGTACAACATCCGGCTTGAACAGGCCGCCGCAGGCGCAGCGCGGGATCTTGCCGTGCCGCACCTGCTCGATCAGCGGCCGCGCCGGCGCCTGATGCTCGCAATCCAGGCATGTCGCGCTGCGAACGTGGCCGTGCAGCTCGTAGACCTGGCGCGATCCGGTGCGCTGGTGCAGGCCGTCAATGTTCTGAGTGATCACCGCCGTCAGCTGGCCGGCTTGTTCGAGCCGTGCCAGCTCCAGGTGCGCGGGGTTGGGCAGCGCCAGATCGATGCGATCGATCAGCGGCCGAACCCAGCTGTAGAACCTGTGCGGATCGGCCCGAAAGCCGGATAAGGATGCCACCGCCATAGGGTCGTCGTGCGACCACAGGCCATCCTGGCTGCGGAAATCGGGAATACCCGACGGCCGGCTGATCCCGGCCCCCGTCAGCGCGACGACGCGCCGAGCTTCATGCAAGATCTCCGCCGCGCGCGCGACCATGTGGCGATCCATAGGACACTGCTCCTTCGATTGCCACTATGCTACCATGCTGGCTAATATTCGTCCAACCAGTCCTGTCAATTGTTCTCATCCTCGTCGCCGGAGTCATCCGGCACATGCGTGGTCATACTGCGGACAAGCAGGATGCGGCGCTTGTCGGGCCGCCATTCCTGCAGCAGGTAGCCCGGCCCGCCCCCCGAGGTTGGCAGCGCCTCCAGCACCGGCAGATCGAGCGGGACCGATTGCGGGGCGAAATCCACGAAGTGATACTGCCCGATGCTGGTGACATTATTGATCTGCGGCGGATTCCGCTCCACCACCAGACGCGCCTGGGCTTCGGCCGGCGACATCGGCTGCGCCAGCAGCAGGAAGATATACGGCCGCCCGACAGTGCCGATATCCAGCCAGACTTCATCAAAGCCCGGCGCGTAGTCGACGACACGCTGCATTGTCTCGACCTCACCATCGGCAAAGAACCAGGTGCCGATCGCCTGGCTGGGGTAGCGCTCAATCAGGCTGTTGAACCAGCCAGCGCTCTGCCAGGCCAGCGCGGCCACCACCACAAGCGCGCCGGCCATACGAGCGATCGCCCCTGAGCGGGCAGGCAAACGCCCGAGCCAATGCCACTCGAGCGCCGCGCCGACGCCCACCAGCACAGCGTAGAGCGGCGCGATCATCGAGGCGCGAAAGGTGTGCGGGTGTCCGACCGTCAGGCTGGCCGGCAGCGGCGCGATCACCAGCGCGCCCGCCAGCAGGAGCACGATCGGCAGGAGCACCGGCGCGGCGTTCTGACGACCGCCGCTCAGGCCGGCTGCGCGATCGGCTCGCTCCCGACTCAGCGCCAGCAGCGGCAGGCCGAGCAAGCCGAGCAGCAGCGGCGCCTCGGCGCTGAGCGCCACACCGCGATCGGGCATGCCCTGGACGATCTTGCGGACGCCGCCGGAGAGGTAGTACAAATTCGGCTGAAAGTAGAGCGAGTAGTTGCTCCACCATGTCGCCAGCCATTCACTAGCTGACGTGGCCTTGATCATAATCAGCCGCAAGCGCGCGCCACTGCTTGGATTGAGCAGCGTACTGGCTGCGAACGGCGCCCAGAGCAGGCTCAGCCCCAGCGCCGCCGGCCACCAATGCCGGCACGCGCCCCAGCCGTGCCGCCAGAGCGCCAGCGCCAGCGCCAGCGTTAGCAGCAGCGGGGCAGCCAGCTTCATGGGTGGGTACGCATACAGCCCAACCCCCGCCGCAAGCGCCAGCCAGATCGCGTCGCGCCGGCGCCCATCGCGTACGAAGCGGATGGCCGCCCATAAGCACAGCGTCCAGCATGTCGCCACCAGCGCTGGCGGGATAGCGACCCGGCTAAGAAAGATCTGCCAGGGCGAGAGCGCGGCAATCAGCGCCGCCCATGGTGCGGCGCTGGGCAGGCGCAGCTCGCGCACCAGGCCATACACGCAGGGCACGGCCAACGCCCCGAAGACGGCGACGACCAGGCGCGCCACCAATGGCTGCGGCCCAAACAGCGCCACCCACGGCAGCAGTAGATATGTCAGCAGCGGCGAAATCCAGTCGCCGTAGGCTTCGAAAGCGGCCAGCGGCAGCAGGTGGCCAAGATGATCGCGCCCGGTACGCGCAAGGTGCCAGGCATCGACCAGGCTCACAGCCTCATCGCGGTGCAACAGCGGCGGCGAATCGGCGATCCAGAGCAGGCGCAGCGCTAACCCCAGCAGCGTCAGCGCGACAACCGTCCCATAGCCGCGCGGGATGGCCCAGGCCATACCGAGGGCCAGCAGAACGCTCAGGCCGGCCAGCAGCAGGGCCTGGAGCAGCGTATTTAGCGGCAGGCCAGTCGGCTGCGCGTCGACACCCAGCACTTGAACCCCCAGCCAGCGCCAATCGCCGCCGGGCGGGCGGGCGACCGGCGTGTGCAGCCGCAGTGCGGTCGCGCCCGGCGGCAGCAGCGCCAGAACCCGCCGTGGCTGCGCTGGGATGGTGACTGTCGCCAATGTCGACGTGTCGCTCTCGATCCGGACCGGGAGCTGTGGCTGCCTGGGCCAATCCGCGATACTCAGGACGATCGTCACTCGCGTCAGGCCGCTGTGCGGTGTAAGCCCGAACTCGGCCCGCGAGCTCGTCCAGCGAAACCGCATAGTGCCGCCCTCTGCAACATACATCCCGCGCGCCTGATCGAGCGCGATCGCCGGGCGTTGGTTCAGGAACGCGAACACACCCACAAAGACGCCAGCCGCCAGCAGCGCGAGAAGCAGCACGCTCATCCGGCGCGAGAGGGGCCTCCACGCAAGCGTACCCTTCGCGACTACCGAGATCGTCGCCATCCAAAATCCTCGGGCATCAGAAATCCAAGGCTTACTTTGAAGATGCGATCACAGAGAACGGCGAGGCGCTAGCAAACGATAGAAACATCTCTGTGGCCTCTGTGCTCTCTGTGGCTCACAGGTAGAGCTTAAGCGGCTAGCGCGCGGCCCAGAGCATCCCACGTTGCATGATCGTGCATGCCTCGGGCACATCGAAATCGCTGGCGACATGGCCCAGCGACGAGTAGAACACCCGACCCCGCCCCCACATGCGCTTCCAGACCACCGGCATGACCGTGCCCGCGATCCAGGGCGTGCCGCCATGCTCGCCGCTGAAGGTAGTGGTTGCCAAAACCTGATTCGAGGGATCGACGTGCATATAGTATTGCTCGGAGTGCATCCGGAAGTCGGCCAATCCTGCCGTGATCGGGTCATCGTGATTCACGATCTTGACGGTATAGTCGATAATATTTCCCGGGTGCGCGACCCACTGGCCGCCGACCATGAACTGGTAATCGGTGTTGTTGCGAAACGAGTCGGCCATACAGCCGTGCCAGCCAGCAACCCCTACGCCGCTCGCCACCGCGCCGAGCAACCCCTGCTCTTGCTCTCTGGTGATAGTGCTCATGGTCCAGACCGGCACGATCAGGTCGAGCGAGCGCATAAACGGCTCGTCGAGATAGATATCCAGCGTATTGACGATCGTGACATCGTAGCCCTGCTCACGCAAGAACGGGGCGAACACATCGACAGACTGTTTGGGTGTATGGCCTTCCCAGCCACCCCAGGTCATCAGTGCTTTTTTCATGGAACCTCTTTATATCATCTCGCCTGCCCGCAAGCGGGGCAGAACTTGGCCTCAGCGCGCACCATCGCTCCACACACCTGGCATTGTGCCGTCGCGAGACTCGCCCCGACAGCGAGCGCGCCAGCAGCCAGCGGCATGGCGTCTGATCCAAGCGAGGCAGCGGCGTTCACGCCAAGCAGCAAATGCTGCACCGCGCCACCCGAATCGGCGTGCTCCACACTAACAACGAGTTTCGTACGCTCGGGTCGGCGCGCCATCACTTGGTAGCGCGCGATACGCGCCGACCCCCACGGCTCCACCAGCACAGTCGGCTCTTCGGCCACGATCGACCAGGCCGGCGAGGCCGCCCGCACCCGCACCCGCAATGCGAGCGACCTGTTCAGCTCGCCGTTCCACCTGAACGAGCGGCTGCTCTGCCACTGACCGCTGAGGATGGGCGCACCGACCCAGATCAGCAGCGTCTTGCGCTGGCCAACCGGGAATGACTCATTGGGCGCCATGCCCTGGAAACGTGTGTTGAGCGATGGGGCGACAAGGGGCGGCCGATCGTGCGGATCGGCTTTCGGTGAATCGTGCCCATTTGCGGCCGAGCGAGGCCTGGTGGCCAGCGGGGCAGTATAACGCAGCAGAGCACGGCCGATCGTGATCCGTGCACCATTGGGCAGGCGCATCGGTTCATCCGGCAGGGCCTGAACGGTATCCACGAATGTTCCGAATGTGCTGCCGAGATCGAGCAGCGTCACACCATCGGGCTGGGCAAACAGCATAGCGTGGTAATGCGAGACCCCGTCCGATTCGAGGACGATGTCGTTGTCAGCAGTTCGACCGATCGTGACGGCGCCGGTCAGCTCAATCATGCGCGCCGGGCGACCGCCTTCCTCAATATAGAGGCGCCCGAACATCGCCGATTCCCCCGCACGTTCTGGGTAGCGCCGTGTGCCGCTATTGTACCACGGCTTGACTGCAAACCATACAGGCTAGTTTCTCGTCTGCGTGGAGCAATCAGGCGATAGGGAGGGTAATGGTGAAAGTCGCACCTTCACCCGGGGCGCTTTCGACGGTCAACCTACCGCCGTAGCCCTCGACAATCGCGCGGCTGACGCTCAGCCCTAGCCCGCTGCCATCCGGGCGCGTGCTGGTCAGCGGCTGGAAGATGGCACTATGATACTCTCGGGCGATACCCTGACCGGTATCGGTCACAGATATAGCCGCCTGATCGCCAATTCGGAAGCAGCGGATAGTGATTGTGCCCCCAGAAGGCATCGCGGCGACCGCATTCATAATCAGGTTGACCAGCACCTCGCGCACGTCGGTGGCGCGCGCGCGCACTGCCAGGCTCTGCTCAAACACAGTCTCAATAGTGATAGCTGACCGGACCTCCCAGAAGGGGCGCGTGAGCTGGACCGTCTCTTGCACGATGCTGTGGAGAGTCGTCATGTCAAATGACTCGGATGAAAGCTCGCTCTTGACGTGTTGAAGCCGCTGCAGAAGCTGCCGTCCATCATCGACGGCGCGGATGATCACGCGCACATCGGGCTGGAAGAGCGCTGGCACATCCTGCTCGAGGATCTGCGCGTGGCCAAGCACATTTGTAAACAGATTGCCGATGTTGTGGGCAGTTCCCGCTGCAAGCATCCCGCGGATGCGCAGCGTACTGGTAATGCCAACTTGGTGCTCGAGTTCGGTGATTTTTGCATTTTGCTGCTCCAGCACGGCGCCGACTTGCTCATAGGCCAATCGCAGCGCAATCAGCGGGGCTAGCTGCCCGGCAAGCGCCATGGCATCGGTGGGCAGCGCGCCATCTGCGCGGGCGAGCGCCAGATAGCCGCAGCGCCGGCCGGCGCCAATCAGCGGCAGGGTCATGATCGCGCCATAGCCTTCGTGTTGCAGCCAGTTGTGGATATGCGCGTCGGTGGCGGATGAAAGCAGCGGCGGGATGACGGGCTGCTCGGCGCTCGAAAAGCGCAGGTTGGCCAACTCGCCCGCCTCGGCGGCGTAGATATCCACGCGAATGTCGGGCAGGAGATTCGGCAATGTCCTCCACAGCGTGTCGACACACTCCTGCCAATCCGCCGCCACTGCGAGCGCTTGCAGAAATAGTGCGACATCAGAAAGATCTCCGGACAGAGGAATGTGAGTGTCCGGTGGCATAGCATAGTCCTGGTGCGATTCGAGCAGCATTGTCATCCCATTGTGTACGATTGTGGCCCTTCGGCGACATTCGTCAGATCTGCGCGGATAGATAAGCGCGGGAACGAGGAGCGGCGCACTCCCAATCCCCACGCTTGATGGTCACCAGATCTCTAGATGGGTTCCGCACGATCTGCGAGTGGCGTATTCGGCACCGTCATCGGTCCAGTTTATGGCACGAAGCGCGAGGCGGGCGGCGCCACTCCTCACCCTCCCTACCACATCTGCAGGAGTTCACATTCCCTTCAACCTTACGCATAATCATCCGCCGCAGCAGCCAGGTTCAGCAGAAACTCGTTGATAGAGCGGGCGCGTGCGCAGATATCGATCAGCGTCGCCCGATCGTGTGCGTCGAGCGGCACCGTGTACTGCGGGTGTTCGATCACGGAATCGAGCGGATCGCCGCGCAGCAGGCGCTCGGCGATGCTGGGGTTAGCGGCCGCCAGCAGCACCACATGGGTTAGCGCCGGGCGGCTACTCTGCCCACGGAGCGGGCGCGTGCGCCGTTCGAGCGAGGCTGGTTTGATCGATAATGTCAGCATGAGCCTGATCCTTCCCGGGTCGATGGCTGAACAGCAACCACCAGGCCACACCAGCGACGATGATCAGATCACCCGGGCTGACGACGACCTTCGTGGCCCCTAGCGACAGAATAATCCAATCCGACAGCAGCCACAGCGCGGAGGTCTCGATAACCACATCCTTCGAGCCGGCCAATACTGTCCCCGGCGCCGCAGACATGCCCAGCGAGGCCAGGATATCGGTCCGGACGGGCATCAAGCCACCGTGCAATCCCATAACCAGCAGGTTAAGACCGATCCCGAGCGCAACCAGCGCGGTTCCCGGAATCGCGCGGTTGTACACGCACCAGATAGCAATCACCGCTATCGCGATGAAGAACATGCCTGGAATCGTGACACCAGCGAGATTACCAAACTGCGGCACTGCGGCGATCGCCAGCAGCAGCCAGAAGCGCGGCATTTGCGGTCGGCGCCAGAAAGCCAGCACCCCGCTCAGCAAAGCGCCGAAGACGGAGAGCATGAGCATGGTCATCGCACTACCAATTGATGCTGGTGACGATGCCCGATCCGGGCGGGCCAACGCCGGCGGTTCCAGCGAGAATGAGCGTGCCGGCGACAAGGGCGGCTGCGAGCGCGCGAATGATTCTGGCCTTCATTGGTAACCCCCTGATAGCTATAAGTCAACAACTATGACCACTATAGTCTAGGCCGTGGACTTGCCGTGGACTTTTCGTGGACATTCGTTGACTTTATTTAAACCAGGGGGTGTAGGGCACCTTCAGCGCAGGGGTTAGGAGTTGGGGGTTCGGGGTAGTCTTCGTGATACTCGCGAGCGTTATCATAAAAGCGCAAAGCTATCTCGATGCTGCACCTTGCGCAATCAGGGGACGGTGCGGGGGCGTTCCAGCTGCCGGCCGTGCGAGGATGCGCGGAGCAGCGCGATCGTCGCCGGCTCGGGTGTGGCGCCGAGGGTGCGCAGCGCGCCCTCAAGCTGCTCGAAGGTTGCGTTCACGAGGGCGTGGTTGCGCTGGCGTGCTGCTAGGCGCATAAGTTGAGTGGCCGTCTCTTCACGGCAGCCGTCGATCTGCAATATGTGCTGATAGTGCTGAATCGCCTGCTTCGGCTCATCGTCCTCAATCAGTTTGGCCAGTTGCTCCAGCGCGTCGAGATATAGTTGTTGCGCATGCGAACGACGTCGATCGACCCACAGTGCTGCGCTCGGGGCCGCGCCGGGAAGAAAATCACCGTGATAGAGCGCAATCGCCTGCTCAAGCTCCTGACGGGCCGTGAACGAAGCCAGGGCGCGCCCGAACGCCCGGGCGTCGTAGTCGATCGACTCCCAATCTGACTCGATAGCACAGTGGCCGGCGCGCGCCGCCATCGCCAAACCCGTCTGTTCGCGCAACCGCGCCAGGGCCTTGTGCAGCGCGGCCATGCGGATGTCGGTGTCGCCCCAGACCTCTTCCCAGAGCCGCTCGACCGTCAGCCCGGGCGGGCCGGCGTCGAGCAGGCGCACGAGCAGTGCACGGTGCAACGGCGATAACTCGCAGGGATGATCATCTACCAGGCATGCAAAGTTTCCTAGAACGGTGATATGCCAGCGAACCGTCGTCGGGATGCTTGTCGTCTCCAGCAGGTGCCGAGCCAGCGCCGATGACGCCGCAGCAGCCCTAAAGAGACGCTCATGTGCAGGAACAAAATAGCGCAACAGATCGATCGGCAGACCGGCAGCCCGCGCCTGAAATACATCCCATGCCTCAACAGCCTGGGGCCAGCCGTGCTGTTCAAACACAAATGCGGCTTGCAAGAGCGCAAGATAGGCTCGCTCAGGTATTTGGAGCACACTCTCAGCGCTGGCGGCGATTCGAGCAAATTCAGATAGCGAGGCTGAGCTATGTTGCTGCTCTCTGAACAAGAAGCTCTGGGCCAGCGCCCAGCGCCCTCGCACTTCGGGAGAGCTCGACTCCGGCAGGGCCTTGACCTGCTCCTGCCAGAGACGTGCCGCGTTGATGTCGCCGAGCAGGGCAGTGGCCCATAATGCGCCAACCGCGGCGGCATCGACAGTTTGCGTCACGCCCATTCGCATAGCTAAATCGCGCGCTTCGCGAAAACGCGTGAGTGCCTGCTTGGGATTTCCTTCCGCAACATCAAGCTCGCCCATGCTATAGCACAGGTACGCTTCCTCGCGATGGCGAGCTGTCTGGCGGGCGATCTCAAGCCCAGTCTCGAACGCTGCGCGGGCCTCGGCCAGGGCACCCTCAAGCATCGCCATGGCGCCGATGTTATTGAGTGTCATCGCGCGCCGGCCGGCATTTCCGGATGCTTGCCAGCAGGCATCGGCTCGCTTCAGATAGCGCAGGGCGGTCCGATAATCGCCTTGTGTGCTATACGCCCATCCCAGGTTATCCGCGACAGTCGCCAACTGGATGGACATAGC
>DATFXE010000566.1:0-2350 GCA_035258585.1 Roseiflexaceae bacterium
CGGATGCCGAGATGGCGGCGCTCAATCTGCAACGGCACGATGTCTGTCCTTCCTGGAATTACACGATTCGCCCGCGCAGCGATGGCGCAGCGCCGGATGCCCTATCGGGAAAACGGGAAGTTATTTCTTGACAAGCCCTAAGTACAGCATATCGACAACCAACCACCACATTCGACAGGAGATTATGGCAATGGTACGACGAAAAATCGGTTCAACCCTGGCCGCCTGCGGCATCGTGATGCTGCTGTTTGGCATGAGCGTGCTGCCGGCGCAGGGCGCGGCGCCGTCGCCCGTGCGGATGGCGCCTTCGCCGCGCCCGGCCCTCGCGCCGAATAGGCAATCGAAAGGTGCTCTGCTGATGGGCCATATCACCGGCACGGTGATCGATCTGAACAGCGGCGCGCCCGCGGCGGGTGTGGCAGTCAATGTTGGCGGCGCGATTGTGCAGAGCGATGCAAATGGCAACTACGACCACTGGCTGCCGGTCGGCACCTACACCGTGACGCTGGCGCTTGCGGCTGGGCAGGGCACACCCGCACAGAATATCATGACCGTGCAAGTGCTGGCGGATGTGGCCACGGTCCAGCATCTGAACTTCCGTGGCCAGCAGCAGGCTGTTGCCGTGCCCACCGCTGCGGCTACGCAGCCCGCCGCGATCGCGCCGACTGCAGTGGCCGGGGCTGCGCCCGCCGAGGCTGCCAGTGCGCCGGCCGTGATGCCGAAGCGCCTGCCGGTCACCGGCGATAGCGGCACTGCGGCGTGGATGTGGCTGGCCTTCGGCATGGCATTACTGCTGGCCGGTGGCCTGGTTGGCTTCGGGCCAGTGCTAGGCGGGCGCTCGCCGGCGATGGTGCTGCGCGCACATGCCGCCAACTCTGCACTGCTGCGCGCGCTGCTAGCCGCTCCGGCCCTGCCTGCTCGGCGCGTACAGGCGCGTGTCGCGCCGGCGAGCGACGACCTGTTGGCGGCGCTGCTGGCCGCGGACGGGTGCCAGCGAGACGACGCGCGCTAATGCGCTTTCAGTGTGGGCTTTGGAGGCAATGAAGCACACGGAGGGACGTTCACTTGAACGTCCCTCCGTGTGCTTCATGATTATGGCTACTTGATTGTTAGCTCCGCGATGCCGCTGCGCGTTTCGCTGCTATACCCCGATCGCTTCGCCAACCCGGGCTTTGCCGAATGTAAAGCGATCATTCTCGTCGACGCCAACCTCGATCGCCTCGCCGTCGCGGAAGTCGCCTTGCAGCAGCTTGAGCGCCAACTCGTTCTGCAGCCGCTGCTGGATCACGCGCTTGAGCGGCCGCGCGCCAAAGATTGGGTCGTAGCCTTCCTTGGCTAGCTTGTCGCGCGCGGCCGGCGTCAGTTCCAGCGTGATCTTGCGCTCCTGAAGCATTTGGCGCAGCCGGCCAAGCTGGATCTCGACGATCTGGCCGATGTCCGCGCGGCTCAGCGGCTGGAAGACGATGATGTCATCGATCCGGTTCAGAAATTCTGGCCGGAACTCGTCGCGAATCTCTTCCAACACGCGTTCCTGGATGATTTCCTGGCTCTCGCCGCGCTGGGCCATTTCCATGATAATCGGGCTGGCGGTGTTGCTTGTCATAATGATAACAGTATTCTTGAAATCGACCACCCGCCCCTGCCCGTCGGTCAGTCGGCCGTCGTCCAGGACCTGGAGCAGCACGTTGAATACATCCGGGTGGGCCTTCTCGATCTCGTCGAACAGCACCACCGAGTAGGGCTTGCGCCGCACCGCCTCGGTCAGCTGGCCGCCCTCTTCGTACCCAACATAGCCGGGTGGCGCGCCGATCAGCCGCGCCACCGTGTGCTTCTCCTGGTATTCGGACATGTCGATCCGGATCAGGGCGTGCTCGTCGTCGAACAAAAACTCGGCCAGCGCGCGCGCCAGTTCGGTCTTACCGACGCCGGTCGGCCCCAGGAACAGGAACGAGCCCAGCGGCCGGTTGGGGTCCTGCAAGCCCGCCCGCGCGCGCCTAATCGCGTTCGCCACGGCCTGCACCGCCTCGTCCTGGCCAACTATACGTTGGTGCAGCCGCTCCTCCATCTTGATCAGCTTCTCGACCTCGCCCTCCAGCAGCTTCGAGACCGGCACGCCGGTCCACTTGGCGACCACCTCGGCCACGTCCTGCTCGTCGACCTCCTGCTTCAAGAGTGCGCTGCCGCCGGCCTGGAGCTGCGCTTCGGCCTGGCTTAGCTGCTTCTCCAGACCTGTCAGCTTGCCATATTGCAGCTCGGCGGCTTTGTTGTAGTCGTACTCGCGCTGGGCGCGCTCGATCTCAACATGGGTCTGGTCGATCTGCTCCTTGAGCTTCTGGATGCGGCCCAGCGC
>DATFXE010000567.1:0-4680 GCA_035258585.1 Roseiflexaceae bacterium
CTTGACGGAAGCGCAGAAGGCGATGATCTCCAGCGCAATGAAGCTGGAGACACCAGGCGTGTTCAACTTGATCAAGGCAGTTCATGATGGCACATTCAAGGGCGGTAATAACATCGGCCCCGTCGGCCTGGCGCCGTTCCACGACCTGGACAGCAAAGTTCCGGCCGATGTCAAGGCCAAGCTGCAGGAAATCGACAAGGGCCTGAAGGATGGCTCGATCAAGACCAACGTTCCGCCAACCAAGCCAGGCTAGGCGCGCCGCGACAGCCGTCATTAACGACCGAGAGGGGGAGTTTTAGAGGGGTGGTCACTCCTCTAGCTCCCCCCTTTCCCAATCAGGAGGCAGCACTTGAGCGAAAAATCCTCGCCCGGCCCGGGATCCACGAGCGAAGAATCCAAGTCCAGTCTGGCGTCGATCGTCAGTGAAGGCGCGCGTGGCTTGCTGGTTCCGCTCCTGGCTGTCTTCACCGCAGTGGTCATAGGCGGTGTGGTGATCTGGCTGACCGGCACTGGCCCGGCGCCCGCGGATGTCAAGGGATGGCCGGGCTTTCTCGTCCAGAGTGGCCTGTGGCGGCCGATCCTGGCTTACTCCGGGCTGGTGCAGGGCGCGTTCGGCTCGCGCCGGGCGCTGTCGGAGACGACAGTGTGGGCCACGCCTTACATCTTCGCCGGGCTGGCGGTGGCCCTGGCCTTCAAGGGTGGCCTGTTCAACATCGGAGCCGAGGGCCAACTGGCGCTGGGCGCGCTGATCGCCGCCTGGATCGGCTTCGGCCTGCCGGGTATCACTGGCCCACTGCCTGCGATCGTGCATGTCCCGCTGGCGATCCTGGGCGGGGCGCTGGCCGGCGCGGTGTGGGGCGCCATCCCCGGCTGGTTGAAAGCGCGTACCGGCGGACATGAAGTCATCAATACCATCATGATGAACTACCTGGCCCTGTTGCTCTCCAGTTATTTGCTCAACGGGCCATGGAAAGATCCCGACCCAACTAACGTCGTCGCACAGACCCCGCCGATCGCCCAGAGCGCGCGACTCACGCCGATCTTTGCGGACTACCGTTTTCACTGGGGGTTTATTCTGGCCCTGCTCGTGGCGCTGGCGGTGTACTGGTTGCTGTGGAAGACGACTCTGGGCTTCGAGATCCGGACGGTTGGGAACAACCCCAGCGCCGCTCGCTACGCCGGCATGGCGGTTGAGCGGATGATCGTGCTGACGATGGCGCTGAGCGGGATGCTGGCCGGGTTGGCCGGGAGCGTTGAGGTGGTGGCGCTGAACTATGGGCATACTCTGAGTTTCAACATCGGGTATGGGTTTGATGCGATCACCATCGCGCTGCTTGGCAAGACCAACCCGCTCGGCGTGGTGCTCGCGGCCATCCTATTCGGGGCGCTGCGCAACGGCGCGTCGCGGATGCAGTTTTTGACCCAGGTGCCGGTTGATATTATCTCGGTGATCCAGGCGCTCATCCTGCTCTTTGTGGCCGCCGATGCGATCGTCCGCTACATCTATCGCATCCGCGCCCGCGGTACCAAGCTCGTATTGACCCGGGGATGGGGGGGCTAAGATGTCGCTCAATCGCTTTCTGTTTATTCTGCTCGCCATTCTGGTGCTGATCGGCGTCACCGAAGCGCTGGGCCAGGGCCAGGCTCCGCCGCTGCTGATCGCCGTCAGTTTCCTCGCCACGACGTTACAGGTCGCCACGCCGCTAACCCTCGGCGCGCTCTCCGGCATCTATTGCGAGCGCGCTGGGGTCGTCAATATCGCGATCGAGGGCATGATGCTCGGCGCAGCGTTCTTCGGCTGGCTCGCGTCGATCTACGCCGGCGCCGCTGGCCTGCCGATGATCGCGGCACTGCTGGTCGGGGTGCTCGCCGCGCTGCTGACCGGAGCGCTGCTCGCGCTGCTGCACGCCACGCTCTCGATCACCTTCAAGGTCGACCAGATCATCAGCGGTACGGTGATCAATATCCTGGCAGTGGGGTTGACCGGCTTCCTCAACCGCGCGCTGTTTTTCCAGCAAGAGGTTCCACACGCACCCGGCGTGCTGCCGACGATCCGCATCCCGCTGCTGGCGGATATTCCGGTTGTCGGGCGCATCTTCCAGCAGCAGCCGATCACGCTGCTGGCGATCGCACTGGTGGTGTTCACCCACTGGCTGCTGTTCTCCACGCGCTGGGGCTTGCGGACGCGGGCGGTCGGCGAGCATCCGCTGGCGGCCGATACGGTCGGGATCAATGTCTACCGGATGCGCTACGCCAATGTGCTGATCGGCGGGGTGATCGCTGGGCTGGCGGGCGCCTACTTCACGCTCGAGTCGGTGCCGAGTTTCGAGCCGGGCCAGACGGCCGGCCGCGGCTTTATCGCGCTGGCGGCGATGATCTTCGGTAATTGGACGCCGTTCGGCGCGTGGTCAGCAGCACTGCTGTTCGGCGCGGCGCAGGCGCTTCAGATCAACGCGCAGTTCTTCGGCCTGAAAGTTCCATCGCAGTTTGTGGGAATGTTGCCGTATATTCTGACGATGATCGCGCTGACCGGCATTGTGGGGCGGACGATCCCACCGGCGGCCGACGGCAAAGCCTACGAGAAGGCATAGTGGTCAGTTGTCCGTTGTCCGTAGTTAGTGGTCAGTTCTGACCTATAAGCAACAACGAACAACGGACAACGGACAATGGACAAATACATGGACCGCGAAATCGTCCTCGAAGCGCGGAATGTCACTAAGACGTTCCCAGGCGTGATTGCAAACAAAGATGTTAGCCTGAAGCTGTATCGCGGCGAGGTGTTGGCCCTGCTTGGCGAGAACGGCGCCGGCAAAACGACGTTGATGAACATTCTCTACGGCCTCTACCATCAGGACTCAGGCGAGATTCTGGTGCGCGGCGAGGCGGTGCGAATCAGCGGTCCCAGCGAGTCGATCCGCCGTGGCATCGGCATGGTTCACCAGCACTTTATGCTGGTGCCGGTCTTCACCGTGGCCGAAAACATCATGCTCGGCGCAGAGACGGTCAAGGGATTGTCGCTCGATATCGCGACGGTACGGCGGCGTATTCGCGAACTGGCGGAGCAGTACAATCTCGATGTCGATCCCGACGCCTATGTCAAAGATCTCTCGGTCGGTCAACAGCAGCGTGTCGAGATCGTCAAAGCGCTGTACCGCAAGGCCGATATCCTGATTCTGGATGAGCCTACGGCCGTGTTGACCCCCCAGGAAGCCGACGACCTGTTCGAGGTCATTCGGACGCTGCAAGCTCAGGGCACCTCGGTGATCTTCATTAGCCATAAGCTCAAAGAGGTGCTGGCGATCTCCGATCGGATCATGGTGTTGCGCCGCGGCCAGGTGGTCGGTGAGACGACGCCGGCGGGCGCGACCGAGCGCAGCCTGGCCGAGATGATGGTCGGCCGGAGCGTGCTGCTGGAAGTCGACAAGCAGCCGGCGAAGCCGGGCGAGGTGGTGCTGGATGTGCGTGGCCTGCGCGCCGACGACGACCGCGGCCAGCAGGTGGTGAACGATGTATCGCTCCAGGTGCGCGCCGGCGAGATCGTGGGGATCGCTGGCGTCCAGGGGAATGGACAGACTGAGTTGGTGGAGGTGCTCACCGGGCTGCGCCCTGCGCGCGCCGGCCAGGTGCTGATCGCCGGCACCGACTACACCAACGCCGTCCCACGTACTATCACCGAGGCCGGCACCGCTCACATCCCGGAAGATCGCCAAGAGGATGGCTTGGTGCTCAGCTATACAATTGCTGATAATCTGGTGCTCAACACCTACTATCTTCCACCATATGCGAACGGCATCGCGCGCAATGAAGATGCGATTAACGCGAATGCCGAGAAACTGGTTAAGGAATACGATGTGCGCACACCCTCACCATTCGTGCCGGTCGGCAACCTCTCGGGCGGCAACAAGCAGAAGGTGATCATCGCACGCGAGTTATCGCGGCCGATCAAGCTGCTGATCGCCGCCCAGCCGACTCGTGGCGTCGACGTCGGCTCGATCGAGTTTATCCATAAGACGATCGTCGCGCAGCGCGATGCCGGCGCGGCGGTGCTGGTGGTCTCGGCCGAGCTCGACGAGGTCATGTCACTTGCGGATAAGATCGCCGTCATGTACCACGGTCAGATCGTCGCCGTGGTTCCGGCCGATCAGGCCACCCGTGAGGATTTGGGCCTGCTGATGGCCGGCGCGCACCTCGAGCCAGTAACCAGTTAAGAGGTATGCGTTCAGAGTTAACAATTATCAGTTGCGCGGCGGCAACTCTGAACTTTTAACACTTACCTCCTCAGAGGTTGCGGTTGGCCCAGGCCATAAACTCGGCCAGCGAGAAGACGCCCATCAAGTTGCCGCCAACCTGATCGCGTAGCCAGTGCAGCGCACCAGGCCGCTGGCCGCCGCCGTCGGCGATCACTAGTGCCGGGCAAGGGTAGCACTCCTTGATGTTGTGGACCAGGTAGGGGAATTTTTCGTCCACGCTGCCGGTGGACTGCTGCCACTTGACCTCGATTGCCAGGCCATTCGGGAGATGTGGGGCTCCGCGCACCCAGATGTCGGCGTTCAGCGGCAGGCCATAGATGCTCGGGCCGATCGGATATTGCGCCACGAACAGGCGCGCCGGTCGCGGGCGCCGCGCGAAGTCGCGAAACATCGCGGTCTGCTCGGCCGCAGGCTCGCTCTCCTGCACCTC
>DATFXE010000568.1:0-6126 GCA_035258585.1 Roseiflexaceae bacterium
AGGAAGGCGACGACGGCGATCAGCGCGATGCCCGCCACAAGAACTGCCCAACGCCATGGGCTGGGCAGTTGCGCCCGCCTGTCGGCGCTGGGTGCGAGCAGCTCAGGTGGCGGCGTCAGCGGCTGGGTGTCGCGCTTGCGCTCGCTGGTCTGTTCTTGCGTCATGCTAGCGTCACCTACTGATCGCTCCTTCACCGCCAAGATGCCGGGTGCCCTCTGGGCGCCGCCAAGGATGAAACAACATAATGATCTTGGCGGTTAGTCCGCCGGGATATCGGCCTCGACCACGCGCTCGGCGCGCGGCAGCATATACACGCCGGCCGAGCGGCGCGGGAACACGTGCTCGGCGACCGGGACGAAGCGCCCGGCATCCTCCAGGAACATATGCTGCCCGATACGGATCACTGCATCCTCGATCTCGATCACGTTATACGAGTTCTTGCCCTTTTCGCGGCCATGCCCACGCCGCGAAGTAGTGGTGCCACTTTGGCAGATGATCGTGCCCTGGCGCAAATTCGGCCGCACATCCAGAGTCGTACCCACGTATGATACATGAATGTGACCGCATAGTAACAGTTCGACGCCGCAACGATCCAAAAGTTGCACCGCTGCATCCGCGTTACGAATCATATTGCGATGCTTGTTGCCAGGCGGGTTGACAACGTGATGGTGTAGCACGGCCACCTTGCATGTACCACCGGGAAACCGGCTGAAGTGGCGCTCCATAACCGCCATCTGCTCGGGGCTCAGATAGCCGCCGTCGATCGTCCGACCGTGCGCCGTGCAGCCGCCGACCACCGCCAGCCCTGGGCGCTCGAAGACTGGGTTGAGATCGGGCGTGATGTACTGCTGGTAGCGGCTATACGAGCGAAACAGCCGGGTGTAGGGGTTGAACAGCGGCACATCGTGGTTGCCGGCGACGACTAAGCGCGGCTCGGGCAGCGTTTTCAGATAGGCCGCGATCGTCCGCCATTGGTTCGTAAAATCGGCGCGCTGCACGAAGTCGCCCGAGACTACCAGCAGATCGGGCTTGAGCTCGTGGGCCTCGCGCGCTACCTGCTCGGCTAGCGCCAGCCGGAAGGGCGGGCCAGCGTGTAGGTCGGAAATATGCATCAGGACGTAGCGCACAGTCTACTCCTCCGCGGCGATCGCGGGCGGCTCGGCGGCACGCGCCTTGCCGCGCGCCAGGGCGATGAGCGCGCGTAGGATCAGCCCGACCTCCACCACGACGGCGGTCACGAAGATGTATTTGGCCACAGTAGCGAGTAGAACCATCATGTGTTCTCCAAGAATATCTGCTTACTCTTCCAGATTGTAGCACAAAAACCCCTCTGGAGAGCACCCCTAAACATGACACGCGTTACGCGGTGGTGGGGTTTGGGGAGGCCGGGTACCCTCTGGGTGCCCCTCCAAACCTCTCGGCAATAGACGACCGCGTAAGTCGTGGAAACATGATGGTATAATGGCGCCCCAGGAATGAACCACCTGGGAGAGCGCCAATGACGGTGAACTATGTGCGCTGGCTGCGCAGCTATGTCGGCCACCAGCGGCTGCTGCAGATGGGCGCCAGCGCATTCATTCGCGACGAGTTGGGCCGAGTGCTGCTTGGGCGCAGATCCGACGTCATGCTCTGGGCGCCGCCTTCGGGGGTGATCCAGCTTGGCGAGACGCCGACGAAGACACTGGTGCGCGAGGTGCTCGAAGAGACCGGGCTGCATGTCCGCGTCGAGCGGCTAATCGGCCTGTATTCCGGGCCGGACTTCGAGTGGACCTACCCAAACGGCGACCAGGCCCAGATCATAACCGCATTTTTCGCCTGTCGAATTGACAGCGGCGTGCTCACGCCAGATCACCACGAATTCATCGACCTCGGCTACTTCGCACCAGGAGCCTTCCCCTCGCTGATGCCGCGCTGCGTGCGTATGCTCGATGACGCGCTGGCCGGGCGGGCGGGGGTGTTCGACTAAGTTCAAATGAGACGCATCGCCTACGCCAGCCCGCTCAACCCGGCCGCATCGGGTATCTCCGACTACAGCGAGGAGTTGCTACCCTACCTGGCCCGCTACGTCGAGATCACCCCCTACGTGGCCGACGGCCTGCGCCCCACCAACGCCAACCTGCTGCGCCACATGGACGTACGCCCGCTCAGCCGGCTCGATCGCGACCAGCGCCGGCACCCCTACGATGCGATCCTCTACCATATGGGCAACAGCGTCGAGAATCACGCCGCGATCTGGGATGCGCTGCGGCGCGTGCCCGGCGTGGTGGTGCTGCACGAGTTTGTATTGCATCACTTCATGCTCGGCTACGCTGCCGTCGTGCGCCGCGACGTGGAGATCTACCGCGCCGAGGCGACGCGGCGCTACGGCCCTGAGGGCGCGCGCGTGGCGAATCTGATGCTGCGCGGGCGCCTGATCGAGGCGGCCTTCGACATGCCGCTGTGTGAAAGCGTGCTGGACGCCGCCGAGGGCGTATTAGCCCACAGCCGCTACGTGCTCGATCGCGTGGCGATGCTGCGGCCCGAGCTGCCCGCTGCGCTGGCGCCGATGGGGGTGCCGCTCCCGCCTGAAATCCCACGCCGTGAGGCCCGCGCGCGCCTGGGCCTGCCGCCCGACGCCCTGATCCTGGCCTCGTTCGGCCATATCAACCCCTACAAGCGGGTCGAAGCGGCGCTGCGCGCAGTCAAGAGCCTGCGCGCCGCCAACGCCAACGTGCGCTACCTGCTGGTTGGGAGCGTCTCGCCGAGCTACGATGTGCACGCGGTGATCGCCCGCGCCGGCCTGGAGGACAGCATCGTCGTGACAGGCTACGTCGATCGCCACCGCTTCGAAGACTACGTGGCCGCCGCCGATATCTGCCTGAACCTGCGCCACCCCACCGCCGGGGAGACTTCTGCCAGCCTGCTGCGGCTACTCGGGGCGGGCAAGCCGACGCTGGTCAGCGCCAGCGGCTCGTTTGCCGAGCTGCCGCCGGGAGTGGCCGCGCAGGTCGATCTGGATGCCAGCGAAGGCGACCTGATTCTGGCGTATTGCCGCCTGCTGGCCGCGCGGCCCGAGCTAGCCGCCGCCATGGGCCGGCAGGCGCGCGCCTACGTGGCCCGCGAGCACACCCTCGACGGCGCGGCAGCCAGCTACATGCGCTTCTTGGCCACACGCTACGGCTGGGGCGAGCTGCCAGAGCCACGCCAAGGATTGCTGTGGGAGCCGACGACCGAGACGGGGAGACAGGGAGATAGGGAGACAGGGAGACAGGGAGACCAGCAAGCAACGGCCGCCGAGCAATCGGAAATCTACCCTCTACAATCCGCAATTGCGGGCGTGCTCGCTGACCTGGGCGCGACGGAAGACGATAGCGCATTGCTGAAGGGAGTATCGCGGGCCATTGCCGAGCTGGGAATGACGCCCAACCATGACGAATGACGACTCACGCCATTACCCCCTCACCCGATCGCCCACTCACTCCAGCATATCACTCACCCTGATCGTCCCCGTCAGCGTGCGATGCACCGGGCATTTCTCGGCAATCTCGAGCAGCCGCGTGCGCTGAGCCTGATTCAGATCGCCCTTAAGCACGATCCGGCGCTCGATCTGATCGATCTGGACCGGCTTGGTTTCGCAATCCTCGCAGTCGCGCGCATAGTCGCGCCGGTGGCTCAGCCGCACCTCGACATCCTCGAGCGGCCAGCCCTTGCGGCGCGCATACAACAGCAACGTCATCGACGTGCAGGCGCCCAGCGCCCCCAGCAGCAGCTCATAGGGGTTCGGGCCGCTATTGTCGCCACCGTCGTCGGTCGGCTCGTCGGCATAGAATGTGTGCGACCCGGCGTCAATCTCCTGGCGCAGGTTGCCCAGGCTGTGGACGATCACTTCGGCCATACCGGCGCTCCTCTTTCATGTCTGTTAGGACTTACGCAGTTGGCGTTTTAGCGGGGGCGCGGCGGCCTGCGGCCCCCAAGACCTTCTTTTTCTACCCACCTGTGGCGGCAAAGCCGTCACAGGTGGGTAGAAAAAGAAAGGGGTTCTTTGGAGGGCAAAGCCCTCCAAACCTCCCAACCGCGTAAATCCTATCTGTATCTCACGGTTTGGTTTCGTCCGAACCAAACCGTGAGATACAAGAAGAAGGAAAATACCGCTGCATTATAAGCCAGCCTCAGCGACACATCAAACCATTCTTGACTGCATGGAACATTCATGCTATCATTCGCACATGAGTTCGTGCTTGACGAAATGAAGCGCCAAGCAGGGAGCATCGTGGGAACATACGGTAAGGCTGAGCGGTACGAATGAGTAGAATCAAACACGAGGAGGCAAGCCATGGCTAAGGATCTGAACAAAGTGATGCTCACCGGCTATCTCGGGGCCGACCCTGAGATGCGCTACACCGCGCAGGGCAGCGCGGTGACGACGTTTCGCGTCGCGAGCAGCCGCCGCTGGAAATCCGCCGACGGTGTCGACCACGACGACACGGAATGGTTCCGGGTGGTCGCCTGGGACAAGCTGGGCGAGATCTGCAACCAGTATCTCACCAAAGGCACCCGCGTCTACGTAGAAGGCCGCCTGCAGACGCGCAAGTGGCAGGATCAGACCGGCGCCGATCGTTACAGCACCGAGGTGATCGCCAACGATATGATCATCTTGTCCAGCCGCCAGGATCGCCCGGCCGGTGGCGACTACGAGGCGCCGATCGAAGAGGAGGCCGCGCCAGCGCGCCGCCCTGCTGCGGCACCAGCCGCCACATCAGCCCGGCCCGCCAATGGCAGCAGCACCCCGCGCTCGGCCGCTACGCGCGCCCCGGCACGCAACGTCCCGCAGACGATCGAAAGCGACGAAGATCTGCCGTTCTAGCACATATTCGTGCTGTATTGTGCTAGCAGAACAAAACGAAGGGTGTGCAAACCGGCTCGGCCAGCTTGCACACCCTTCGTTTTGTGTGCCCGCCGTTCGGCACACTATGCCGCCTCGCGTTGCTCCTTGGGCGGGCGCGGCGCGGCGATATCGGGCGAGTCCGCAGATGGGCGCAGCATTCGCACCGTGAGAAAGATCAATATCGCGCTGAACAAGAGCGAGAGCAGCACATACGAGATCCACGGGCTTGGCACCAGGATATGGCCGCGCGCGGCGAGATCGGAGCCGATCGCGACACGTGAGTAGAAAGGGTTCTCGCCGCTGGATATCTGCGCCTCGGTCGTCTGGAGTGCGATAAACGGGTGGCTATAGAGAAAGGCGCCGGAGAGATAGGTGAACAGCGCTGAGTTCAGCCACTCGGGCGCAAGCTCGCGGCCAAAGATCAGTGTAAAGATCAGCGCCAGGAACGGGATACCCAGCAGCATCATGATGATCGATCCGAGCGCCAGGCTGGTGGCCCCCAGCGTGCTGCGCAGCGCCGCCGACCAGAACAGGCCAATCGTGGCGTAGAAGACCGCCGTCGCCAGCAGGCCAGCAAGCGCGATCAGCACCTCGGCCAGGCTCACTCCGCCGAACAAAAACGCCAGGCTCATCATGGGCACCACCGCCAGGATCATCAACAGCGCGAACGATAGCGCGGCGCCCAGCTTGCCCCAGGCGATCTGCCACGGCGATAGCAGCGACGAAACCAGCAAGTCGTAGGTCTGGCGCTCCTTCTCGCCGGCGATGCCACCGGCCGTCAGCGCCGGGGTGATCAAACAGACCTCGATCAGTGACACGGTGGCGATCAGCAGAAAGAGTCCTTTGCCGATCTGCCGCCCGGCATTCAGATCGGATGCGGAGACATCGGCGATCGCCGCGTAGAACAGCAGCGTGACGCCGCTCAAGATCAGTAAATAGATCGTGAGCAGCACAAAGGCCCGCGCGCCGCGCATCCGGCCGCGCAGCTCTTTGATCAGCACCGGGTTCAGATCGGGCATATATGCTCTCCGAGTTGGGTTTGAAATATTCGCTCCTGGCCAGACACTTGTTTGCCTGCGACAGCATGGTTCTCACGATCCTCAGAGTACCGCTGCTCGACGATGTATCGCTGAATACTTTGTGCCTCCACTGCATTATAGCACGGCGCGCCTGCCAACAGCCGCGCAACTTGTGGTAGCATAGGACCTGTCCAGCCCAACTGAATCAGTCAGGAGGAGGCACCAATGCCGGACTTTCCGATC
>DATFXE010000569.1:0-19873 GCA_035258585.1 Roseiflexaceae bacterium
TACGGCGTGACTCTGAGGATCGTCGCCGTCGCGACACGCAGCCGCGGCAGCGTGTATGACGCGGATGGGCTCGGCCCGGCCGCGCTGCTGGAGGCAGTCGCCAGCGATGGGCACCTGCGCAATCTCCCAGGACAGCGCGACTGGTCCGCGCTTAACCTGATCGAGCAGGCCGCCGCCGACGTGCTGATCGAGCTAAGCCCAACCGACCTGACGACCGGCGAACCGGCGACCAGCCACATCCGTGCGGCATTGAGCCACGGCATGCACGCGATCACCGCCAACAAAGGCCCGATCGCGCTACACCTGGCCGAGCTGCGCCTTCTGGCCGCCGATGCGCAGCTCTACCTGGGCTTCGAGGGCACGGTGATGTCCGGCACTCCGGCGTTGCGGCTCGGTTGGAGCGACCTGGCCGGCTGCGAGATCCTCGAACTACGCGGGATCGTCAACGGTACGACCAACTACATCCTGACACGGATGGAAGGCGGCATGTCCTACGCTGAGGCGCTGGCCGAGGCCCAGCGACTCGGCATAGCCGAGTCCGACCCGACCGGCGACGTCGAGGGCTACGACGCCGCAGCCAAAGCAGTGATCCTGGCAAACGTGTTAATGGACGCGCAGCTTGGGCTAGCTAATGTCGAGCGCGCCGGCATCACCACCCTCACGCGCGATACGATCGAGGCGGCGCGGGCTTCCGGCGAGCGCTGGAAGCTGATCGCGCGCGTATGGCGCGAGGGGGACCAGGTGCGCGCCAGCGTCCAGCCGACGCGCCTCCCGCTCAGCCACCCGCTAGCGGTCGCTGCCGGCGCCACCAACGCGCTGACGCTAACCACCGATCTGCTTGGCGATGTCACCTTGATTGGGCCAGGCGCGGGCGGCCCCGCCACCGGGTTCGCGATCCTCTCCGATATCCTGGCGATGCATCTGCTGTGGGGCCGGCTGTAGCGACGATAGACCGCAGACGATCGAGGGTGCATATCACTTGTCGTCGGCGAAATTTAACCCCGCCAGTCCTATTGTTCCGGCTGCGCAGCATCGGCACAACCTGGGATTTCTTGCAGACGCGCAAAGACGCGCAGGCCACATTCGCGAGCGCTCCACACCATCTGGTCGGCTCCCTGCGATGCCCCGCCCACACGCAGCACAGCATCGCAGCGTGCCAGCAGGCGCTCGGCAATCGGGTGAAAGATCTCGTCGAACGCCGCGTCGCCGACATGCTTCGAGCCCGCAAGCTGAACCAGTGGTAGGGCTAACCATTCCCCAACCACCGGCACATGCCCGGCCCGGAAGAGCGGCAGCGCATACGCCTCCATGGCGCGTACATTCGCCGCCAGCTTGGCCGGATCGTCGCCAGTGCCCGATCGGTACGGGCCGGCGATCAAGATCATAAGTGATTCTGTCTGCTCTGTCATTAAAGTGCTTTCCTTTTAGACATGGTGGTTGGTGCGCTGACAGTCATGGGCCATCCCGTAATTAACACGCTGGCTGCGCGGGCGTGGGAATGCGCTGCGGCGCATTCCCACGCCCGCGCAGCCACAAAATAAAGTGCTCGCAGGTGGTGGCTGGGGGCGGCTGCGCGGCCCCCAGCCACCACCTGCGAGCAGCAGACTAGAAAACTGCGTCGGCAACGATATGAGACGTGCTGCATCACAATGCCAAAACATCCGATTGTATAATTCGCGATGACTCATGAACCAACTGTAAAGCTAGAACTGCCTTCTCAACTTAGGCATGGTTCAATTCGAACATAATCAGCTTGACAGTTGGGGAGGTGTGGAGGGGGCACCCAGAGGGTACCCGGGCCCCTCCACACCTCCCCAACGGTGGGGGTTTGGGGGCGGCCGGGTGCCCTCTGGGCGTCGCCCCCAAACCCCCACCCAAAGTGTAAAGTAGGTTTGAAACATGCCTTATTCGCTATACCCATTCGGGTGCGAACGGTGCCACTCCCACGCACTGCCGATGATCTGCTCCAGCGTATGGTAGCGGGGTCGCCAGCCAAGCTCGGCACGTATCTTGTCGGCTGAGGCGACCAGGATAGCCGGGTCGCCGGGGCGGCGCGGGCCAATCGTGCACGGGATCGGGTGGCCGGTGACGGCGCGGGCGGCCTCGACTACCTCGAGGTTGGTGAAACCACTACCGTTGCCGAGGTTATAGACGCGGCTGCCGAGGCGATCGAGCGATTCGAGCGCCAGGATATGCGCCTGGGCCAGATCGCCGACATGGATGTAGTCGCGCACGCAGGTGCCATTCTTAGTCGGGTAGTCGCTGCCGAAGATGGTCACGCTCTCGCGTTGGCCGAGCGCCACCTGGAGCACGACCGGGATGAAATGCTGCTCCGGGTCGTGATGTTCGCCGAGATCGGATGTGCCTCCGGCGGCGTTGAAGTAGCGCAGGCTGACGTAGCGTAGGCCGTAGATCCGCTCGAACCAGTGCAGCAAACGCTCCAGGAAGAACTTCGATTCGCCGTAGGGCGAGCCTGGGACGATCCGCTCATCCGGCTCGATCGGCAGCCGCGCGGGGTCGTCGAACAGATTGGCGGTCGAGGAAAGGATGAATCGCCCGACGCCATGTACGACGGCCTGCTCCAACAAGTTCGCGCCGGCGACCAGGTTGTCGCGCAAATACATGAGCGGCTGTTGCATGCTCTCGCCTGCCAGCGTGAACGACGCGAAGTGCATAATCGCGTCGAAGCCCTTGTGCTCGGCGAAAAGGCGTGCAACTCCATCGGCATCACGCAGGTCGCCCTTGACAAACGCCACGTCGGCCGGCACCGCCTCGCGGTGGCCCTGATATAAGTTGTCAAAGACCACCACCTCATGGCCGGCTGCCAGCAGATCGCGGGTGGCGAAGCTGCCGCAGTAGCCCGCTCCACCGGTCACAAGTATTTTCATTGGGTTGGCTCCGCTCTTTAGTGATGCAGCCACTGTATTACTGATCTCTGCATTGATTGCTTATCTTTTGGTGGGGAGGTGTGGAGGGGGCACCCAGAGGGTACCCGGGCCCCTCCACACCTCCCAGCGAAGGTATTAGTTGTTTGTGCAGAGATCAGTAGACCAAGATGACTCCTGATTGCCGCCGAGAATTGACTCTACCTTATTTCATCTTATACTTCAATCCTATCGTATCAATACTTCATATCGATTTTTTGGATAGATACCATGGATGTCGACCAGCTAATCGCGTTTGACCGGATCGTGCGCGAGGGCAGCTTCAGCCGCGCCGCCTGGGAATTGCATATTGCGCAACCCACAATCAGCGCGCGGATTCAGGCGCTGGAGCAAGAAGTTGGTGGACCGCTGTTCGCGCGTGGTGGCCGGCGCGTCAGCCTGACGGCGCTGGGAGCGAGCTTTCTGCCGTATGCGCGGCGTGCGATCGAGGTGCTCGCCGAGGGCACGGCCGCGGCACGCGAGGCGCAGGATGGTCAGCGCGGCCGGCTGACTATCGGCGTGCTTGGCTCACTGGCGGGCTGTTTCCTGGCACCGGCGCTGGCGCAGTTTCAGCACAGCCGCCCGCGCGTCGAATGTTACATTCGCGCCGGCAGCCACCAGCGCATGGTCGATCTGCTGTGTGACGGCGTGGTCGAGCTAGCCTTGATCGCATGGCCATGTATCGACCCCCTGAGCGTCGAGTTAACGCCGCTGCTGAATATTCGCGAGCCGGTCGTTCTGGCTGCCCCAGCCGGGCATCCGCTGGCCCAACAGGCGATCGTGACTCAGAACGATGTCGTGGCTCAGGCCGAGCCCTTGCTGCTGGTGCGCTGGTGGCAATCGACCCATAGCAGTGTCGCGCGGATCGCTGCGCGGGCGAAAGCCGTGGCAAATGTCCCGCCTGAGACGGCCCGCGAGTTGGTGCTGAAAGGGATTGGCATTGGGTTCTTTACCCGCACGCAGATCGCCGATGCGCTGGCCGCCGGACAGTTGTGCGAGGTTCCAATCAAAGATATGGGGCCAATTGCACGCGACAGCGCACTGGTGCGGCTAGCGCGCCAGAAGCAGATATCAGTCGTTGCGACCGAGTTCGAGAGCATCGTGCGGGAGCAGGCAGAGCGCTGGAATCTATTAGTCGGCAATGACCCAGGACCGTAAGCGCTACCGATTAGGGCAGATTCGCTGTGAGGCGCTACAGCATTTTTAGCTCAATCCAGCCTTCAGCTATTTGTTTTTCGTTTTTTCGCTCGCAGAGCGAAAAAACGAAAAACAAAAGAAATAAGAAGTAGCGGAGCGAACGCAGGCTCAACGGTGTTTGAAAGCGCGACCGCGTAACTCGTGTTATTTACGACAGGGGATGTGTCCACCCAGACACATTAGTCGCGCTCGGCCGCCACACGCTCGCGCAGCTCCAGCCAGGCCTGCGGCATCTTGGCCTGCGTGCCGCGCGGAATCACCCGTATGAACTGGCCGCGCACGCGCTCCCAGCCGTCGAGCAGATCGGCCGCGCGCGGGCTGCCGGTGACTTCGAGATGGCGCTCGAGCAACGCGCGAATGTTAGCCTCGTCCTCGGCCTCAAGCGGGCTGAACTCAACCATGTCGGTATTGCAGCAAGTCGCGAAGCCACCCTCTTCATCAAGGACATACGCCAGCCCACCTGACATACCGGCTCCAAAGTTGCGGCCAGTTGCGCCGAGCACAAGCACCACGCCGCCGGTCATATACTCGCACGCATGATCCCCCACTCCCTCGACCACGGCGACGGCGCCGCTGTTACGAACTGCGAAGCGCTCACCGGCCCGGCCGGCCGCGTAGAGCGCACCGCCCGTGGCGCCATACAGCACAGTGTTGCCGATGATCGTGTTCTCGTGTGAGGTATAGCGCGCCTCGGGCCGCGGCCGCACGATGATCTCGCCGCCGGCCATGCCCTTGCCGACATAGTCGTTGGCCTCGCCGATGAGCAGCGCGCGCACGCCGCGCGCCTGGAAGGCTCCGAAGCTCTGGCCGGCGCTGCCGATGAAGCGCAGCGCGATCGTCCCCTCCGGCAGGCCGGCGTCGCCATAGCGCGCGCCGATCGCCCCCGCGAGCGTCGCACCAACCGTACGGTCGCCGTTGATGATCGTATATTTGAGCTCAACCGCCCGACCATGTTCGAGCGCCGGCGCGGCATCCCGAAGGATTTGCGCATTCAGCTCGCTGGTCGTAACCCGGCCGTTCCAGGCCTGAGTGTTGCGGATCGGGTCGCCGGGCCGATCGAGCCGCTCCAGCAGAGCAGAGAGATCGACGCGGTCGGACTCGGCCACGTCGCGCTTGACCTGGCGCAGCAGATCGGCGCGACCGATCACCTCATCGAGCGCACGCACGCCCAGCGCGGCCAGGATCTCGCGCACCTCCTGCGCGATGTGCAGCATAAAGTGAACCACCTGATCGGGCGTGCCACTAAACTTGGCGCGCAGCTCGGGCCGCTGGGTGGCGATGCCGACCGGGCAGTTGTTGCTGTGGCAGGTGCGCGCCATCACGCAGCCCTCGGCCACCAGCGCCGCCGTGCCGAACGAAAACTCGTCGGCACCGAGCAGCGCCGCCATCACCACATCGCGGCCGGTTTTCATGCCACCGTCCGCGCGCAGGCGCACCCGCCCACGCAGGCCGTTGAGCACCAGTGTCTGCTGTGCCTCGGCCAGGCCGAGCTCCCAGTTCACGCCGGCGTTCTTAATCGACGAGAGCGGCGAGGCGCCGGTGCCACCGGAGTGGCCGCTGATCAGAATGACGTCGGCGCCGCCCTTGGCCACGCCGGCCGCCACCGTGCCGACCCCCGCCTCGGCCACTAGCTTGACCGACACGGCGGCGCGCGGGTTGGCCTGCTTGAGATCGTAGATCAACTGCGAGAGATCCTCGATGCTGTAGATATCGTGGTGCGGCGGCGGCGAGATCAGCTGCACGCCCGGGGTGGTATGGCGGATGCGCGCAATCTCCTCGGTCACCTTATGGCCGGGCAGCTGGCCGCCCTCGCCGGGCTTCGAGCCCTGGGCCATCTTGATCTGCAGCTCGCTTGCCGAGGCCAGATAGCCCGGCGTGACGCCAAATCGACCTGAAGCCACCTGCTTGATGGTGCTGTTGCGCTCGTCGCCGAAGCGCTCCGGGTCCTCGCCGCCCTCACCTGAGTTGCTCAGGCCGCCGAGCCGGTTCATGGCGATCGCCAGCGTCGCATGTGCTTCGCTGCTGGTCGAGCCGTGCGACATGGCGGCGGTCGAGAAGCGCCGGACGATCGACTCGACTGGCTCCACCTCTTCCAATGAGACTTGAGACTTGAGGCTTGAGGCTTGTGCCGCGTCACTAGCCTCAAGTCTCAAGCCTCTAGCCTCAATCTCAAGCAGGTCGCGCAATTCCGTCGGCGGGCGCTTGTGCACCAGTTCGCTATAGGCGCGATAGGCTGCGTAGTCGCCGCCGTTGGCGGCCTTCTGGAGCGCGTGGACGACGGCGGGCGAGAAGGCGTGGTATTCGCCGTCCTTCTTGAACTTGTAGAAGCCCGGGTGCGGGAGCAAAGTGCGATTGGCGACCAGCGGCAGCCGATTGGCGAAGGCCGCATCGTGGTGTGAGAGCACGTCGGTGGCCAGCTTATACAGGTCAACCCCGCCCAAGCGTGCCGGCACACCACTGAAGCAGCGCTCCACGACCTTGTCGTCCAGACCGATCGCCTCGAAGATCTGCGCGCCACAGTAGCTATCGACCGTCGCGATACCGATCTTCGACATGACCTTGAGCAGGCCTTTCTCTAAAGCGTGGATGTAGTTGTGCTCGGCCTCGTCGGCCAGCTCGGCCGGCGTGCGCGCCGGCTCCTGCTCCTGCCCCTGCCCCTTTCCCTTGACCTCGTCGCGTTCGACCGCCAGGTTGCGAACGGTGGCAAGCGCCAGGTACGGGTTGACCGCCTCGGCGCCCATGCCCACCAGGCACGCCAGGTGATGCACCTCGCGTAGCTCGCCGCTCTCCACGATCAGGCTGACGCTGGTGCGCAGGCCGAGCCGAATCAGGTGCTGATGCACCGCGCCAAGCGCCAGCAGCGCAGGGATCGGCGCATTGTCTTCGTCGACGCCACGGTCGCTGATGATCAGCAGCACCTTGTCGGCGGCGACTGCGGCCTCAGCCTGGCGACAAAGCCGGTCCAGCGCCGTGCTCATGCCGCTCGGCCCCTCGGTGGCCGGGAAGAGCGCCTTGAGCGTCGCGCTCGCAAAGGCCGGGTCCTCGATCGCGCGGACCGTCGCCAGATGCTCGTCGGTCAGCACCGGGCTGTTCAGCCGGATCAAGTGTCCGTGTCGCGGCAGCTCCTCCAGAAAGTTACCCCGCCGGCCTAGCGCGAACGAGAGCGACATGACCAGCTCTTCGCGCAGCGGATCGATCGGCGGATTCGTCACTTCGGCAAAGCGCTGCTTGAAGTAGCCGTACAGCGGGCGAGCCCGCTCGGCCAGCACCGCGGCCGGCGTGTCGTCGCCCATCGAGCCTACCGGCTCCTGGCCATCACGCAGCATTGGGCGCAGCAGCACCGCCAGCTCTTCGGCGGTGTAACCAAACGCGTGCTGCAATTCGCCCAGCAGCGCCGATTTGGAGGCCCTGGAGGCGGAAGACTCAGGCTCGTAACCCTCGGCATAGTGTGCCACGCCGGCCGGCGGCAGCACTTCCATCTGGCGCGCCAGCCATTCGGCGTAGGGCTGCCGCGCCGCCAACGCATTCTTGATCGCGGTATTGTCCTCGAAGCGGCCGCTCCGCACATCGGCTGCGATCATCTGGCCGGGGCCAACCTTGCCCTTGCGGACCACGCGCGCCTCATCCACCGCCACCGCGCCCACCTCCGACCCACACACCACCAGCCCATCGTCGGTGATCAAGTAGCGCGCCGGGCGCAGGCCATTACGATCGAGCGCAAGACCCACCACTTCGCCATCCGAGAAGACCAGCGCCGCCGGGCCATCCCATGGCTCGGAAAGACCGGCGTGGTACTGGTAAAAAGCCCGCCAGGCCGGATCCATATCCTGGACGCGTTCCCAAGCCTCGGGTACCAGCATGGTCAGTGCGTGGCGTACGTCGCGGCCACCCATCACCAGCAGCTCCAGCACATTGTCGAGCATGGCCGAGTCGCTGCCGCTCGTGTCAACGATTGGCCCCATCCGCGCCACTACGCTGGCGAGTGCCTTACCGCCCTCCAACGTCTGAGACGAAGGACCAAGGACCAAGGACGATGATTCATCGTTCATCACTGATCGTTCGTCTTTCGTCTTTGGTCCTTGGTCTGCGGCGCGGCGCCACTCGGCCTCGCGGGCACGCATCCAGGTGATATTGCCCTGGAGCGTGTTGATCTCGCCGTTGTGCGAGAGCATCCGGAAGGGCTGGGCGCGCTCCCATGTCGGGAACGTATTGGTCGAGTAGCGCTGGTGGTAGACCGCGATCGCCGTCTCATAGGCCGGGTCGCGCAGGTCGGCATAGAAATGTGGCAGCAGCGGTGCGACCAGCAGGCCCTTGTAGACCAGTGTGCGGCTGGAGAGCGAAGAAATATAGAAGCCCTCGATCGAGTGCTCGCGAACGAGCGCCTCGATCTTCTTGCAGGCCAGATAGAGCGTTCGCTCGTAGTGCATGCCAGCCAGTGCGCTGTCGGCGCGGCCGACCAGCACCTGCTCGATCGCCGGGCGCGACTCGCGGGCGCGGTCGCCAAGCACTGAGTCGTCCACCGGAACTACGCGCCAGCCCAGCAGCGCCAGGCCGCAGCTTGCCAACCCCTGCCCGACCAACTCGCGCGCAATTGCGCGTTGGGCTTCGTCGCGCGGGAGAAAGATCATGCCGACGGCCAGATCCTCGATTGGGTAGCTGATATCGAGCCGCGCCAGCTCGCGGGCGAAGAAAGCGCGCGGGATCTGGGTCAGCACACCCGCACCATCGCCGCTCTTGCCATCGGCGCCCACGCCCCCGCGATGCGCCATATTGCCGACAGCCGTTAGCGCCATGCTCAAAATATCGTGGCTCACCACACCCGAGAGCTGCGTCACAAAACCGATGCCGCAGGCATCGTGCTCGAAGCGCGGATCGTACAGGCCGCGCCGTTGCATTCGTGAGAAACTCTGCATGTTCGTCATATCTCTACTCCCACCTGGCTATACTACACGACCCCTCACCGGAGTATCGACTTGTGCGATGCCTGGCGAAGGGCCGAATGCAGCGTGTTGAAGAGCAAATCGATTGAATTCGGCGCGGCGCACAAGACGCGGAGTGGCCTGATAAACCACGCCGAGATCAGGTCTCCCTCGCGGAGAATCGAGCTTGGTTCGGTCGTCGTCGATCGAGTGAGCGCCGTCGCGCGGGATGGCGATCTAAGCTGCTCGGGCGATAGCGGAGGCCCGAGTAACAAAAAACCCACAGCTATCCTCGTTCCCCGAGGTTGCTGCGGGCATCATCGCTAGCCGCTCATTGGTTAAAGCAGAATATACACGATGGGTATGCCTTTGTCAATGGGATTGTGCAGGATTTCTCGCTCTAGGTCGCGATTTTTGTACAAAGAAGACAAAACGTTGTGTCACTATGTTCTTGATTTTCTTACTCAATAAAGTCGTGAATAGTCTATTTTACACGCTTTCCGTAAGCAATTTGTGCATTCGCGATATCACACCAGCGGTCGTCTCGGTTAGGGAGACTGGAGGGACCACATCGCTCCAAAATCCTTTCTTTTCTGGCTCATTATGGCGGCGGAGCCGCCATAATGAGCCAGAAACTAACATTCTTGGAGGGCTGCAAGCTCTCCAGACCTCCCCGCAATGGACGACCGCGTAATTCCTGACTATAAGAAGAGTCTACAACCCCAAAAGCGCCTTGGCGATCAGCAGATAGATCGCCAGACCAGTGGCGTCCACCAGGGTGGTGATCAGCGGCGCCGAGACAACCGCCGGATCGATGCCAATCTTTTGGGCGATCAGCGGGATCAGCGAGCCGATCGTATTGGCCCAGGTGCAGATCGCAATGATCGTCAGCCCAACCACGGCCGCGAGTGGGTAGGAACTGCCCCAGAGCAGCGCGCGCCCAAACGCTACCGTACCCAGGATCAAGCCGAGCAGCAAGCCACTCCAGAGCTCGCGCAGAATCACGCGCCAGGTGTCGCGCAGCCGAATCTCGCCCAGCGCCAGACCGCGAATCAGTGTCGAGACAGTCTGCGCGCCGGTGTTGCCGCCGGTGCCGATCAGCAGCGGAATAAAGAACGACAGCGCCACAACCCGTGCTAGCTCGCCTTCGAACAGGCGCAGCACGCTTCCGGTGAAGGTCTCGGCCAAAAATAGCAGCAGCAGCCAGCCAACTCGCTTGCGTACCACGCGCGTGAGCGGCAAGCTGAAGTAGGGCTGATCCAATTCCGGGCCACTCTCAATGCCGGCGAATCGCAGCACATCTTCGGTGCCTTCAGAGACCAGCACATCGATCACGTCGTCCACCGTGATGATGCCGAGCATGCGGCCCTCACCCACCACTGGCAGGGCCAAAACATCGTAGCGCGCCACCAGGCGGGCCACTTGCTCCTGATCGGTCTCGGGCGGAACCGTGACGATATGCGGGTTCATGATCTCGCGCATGCGCCGATTCGGCGGCGCCGTGATCACGGCCCGCAGCGAGACGACCCCCAGCAGCTGCTGGGCGGGGTTCAGCACATACAGATCGGTGAACGACTCGATCTCGGGATCGATCAGTCGCAGATAAGCGATCGCATCGCCCGCAGTCATCTCGGGCTGCACGCGCACGAATTTGTCTGTCATCAACCGGCCGGCGCTCTGCGCAGGGTAGCTGAGCAGCGAGCGCACTTCGGCGGCATCGCGCGGCTCCATGGCCGTCAGCAGCTCGTGCTGCCGATCGGGCACATCCTCCGTCAAGATCTCGGCGACATCGTCCATCGGCAGGCTGTCGAGCAGATCGCCGGCCTCCTCGGCCGGCAGCTGCTCGAGCAGCTCGCGCGTCGCGTCGGCGCTGGTCTCGCCCAGCACGGCGGCAGCTTGGGAAGGCGGCAGCAGGCGGAAGAGACGAATCTTGTCCTCGTCATCCAGCCGATCGATCACCTCTGCGATGTCGGCAGGGTGACGGTTGGTCAGCAGCATGCGCAGCCCATCGAGGTCATTCGCCTCTAGGACGTTGCGCACGCGCTGCTCCAGCGCCTCGACCCAGGTAATTGCTCCGGCGCTCATGCGGCCACCTCCTGCTCCCCGAGCCAGGGCAGCAGCACGCCAAGCAGCTGGTCGGCATGCGTCTTAACCAGCCAGTGGCCGGCATCAGGCAAGGTGTGCAGCCGCGCGTTCGGGATCAGCCGCGCCAGCTCGCGCGCGTGATGCGCCGGCACGGTCGTGTCGCGCCCGCCGGCCACGATCAGCGTTGGGCAGGCCAGCTTCGGCAGCCAGGCGCGGCTGTCGAATGACAGTAGCGCGCGCGCGAGCGGCGCGAGGCGCTGGCCGTGGTTGGCCGCGATTACATCGCGTACAAATGCCGAGTCGCAGCCCGGCGCGCTGCGCGCGGCCAAGGCGCCCATGCCGCGCGTGCCCAGCAGTCGGAACAGCTCCGGGCGCAGCCGGCACTCGATCTGCTCGCGCAGGGTAGCGGCGCTGCGCGCGTATGAGCAGACCAGCGCGATACCGCCCACGCGGCTGGGGTATTCGTGGGCCACTTGCTGCACCACCGCGCCGCCGGTGGCGTAGCCAAGCATCGTGCATGAGCGGATGCCGAGCAGATCGAGCAAGTCTTCAAGGTCGGCCGCGAGGCGTGGCACACTATCGGGGCCAGGCAAGCAGCGGCTGTGGCGATGCCCGCGCAGGTCGGGCACGATCACCTGGTAGCGCGCGGCTAGGGCCGGCAGCAGCGGCTGAAACACCGCGCCGCTGGCGCCAAGCCCATGAACGAGCAGCAGCGGGATGCCACTGCCATAGACACTGCAATACAGTGCGGATGCGCGCCGGCTGGCGGAGAGGGCGCGCGGTGCGAGTGTAGTCATGATCGTCCTCCAGTTGTCGGAGATGGCAGACGAGGCCACCGCCAGGGAGCAGCGCGCTGGCCCTGCCGCCGATGTGCCTGGAGGGTAATCAAAAGCCCCCACATCTCACGATGTGGGGGCACACGCAGCTAACGGAGCGCCGTCAGATCACCGAGCAGCGCCGGAGGCTGGAATCGTGAGCCGGATCACATCGCAAGTACACCAGCGCGCAGCGAGCAACATCGCGCCGCGAGCAAGAATGACTAGCGTCCATACAACTCCACAAAAAGCCCCCTCGGGCAAGCCCAAGAGGGTTACTGATAAGCCAAGTAGGAGCGTTCTCCTGAACGCCCTTACGGCTTCTCCCCAACTTGAGCTTTGGCACTGCACAGCGTAGCTTGAACCGCAGTCGCCTTAGAGCGAGCCTTAGCTCGATTCGCCCTGGTCTACCCCTGAGCGTCTTTCGACGGGCCGGGGCAACGACTTGTGTCTGTGCAGACGCCGCACCTAACGAGAGAGCACGTACGCCTTTGCCGGAATTCCTCCGGCGAATTGCAGTATACACCCATTGCAAAGCCATGTCAAGGCCCTTGTGAAAAGAATGACAAAATAATTAACACTCCATTTTGCAGGCTGGGCTCCGTAACCACGCACTACTCCCAATCGTCGGACTCAGTGGCACGGTTCTGGTGCAGGACAGCCCTGCTCCAAAACCGCAAACGTCATGTGGTTATGCACCAGAAGGAGAAAGCGTGTGGAACAGCCTACCCTGCCGCTGACAGTGGTTGAACCAGATGCGGGTACGATCGTGACCATGGGCGGGTTAACCACCACGGTCAAAGTCCCGAGCACCGCCACGGCTGGCGTCGTCGCGATTGTCGAACACACGTTGGCCCCTGGCTTCCTTGGCGCCCCACCCCATCTCCATCAACGCGAGGATGAGATCTCGTACGTGCTGGATGGCGACCTCACGGTTCAGGTGGGCGAGCAGGTCCAAGTGGTGTCCGCCGGCGCCTATATCGTCAAACCACGCGGGATCATGCATACGGTTTGGAACGCCGGTCAAACCATGGTGCGCTATATTGAAATTATCGCTCCTGGCGGGCTCGAATCCTATTTTGCCGCGCGCGCAGCCCTGATCAGGGCTGATGGCCCACCGGATATGGCGGCCATCACAGCCTTACAAGAACAGTATGCGCTCAGCTTCGAGCGCGAGCGCGTGCCCCAACTCCTGCAACGATATGGCCTGCGAATGTGACCAGGATAGTGCTTCTCATTTCATCTGTAGTAGGACTTACGCAGTTGGCGTTTAAGCGGGGGTCACCCAGAGGGTAGATGGGGCCGCAGGCCCCCGAGAACCTTCTTTTCCGCCCACTCCTGGCGGCAAAGCCGCCAGGAGTGGGCGGAAAGAGGAGTTCTTTGGAGGGCTTTGCCCTCCAAACCTCCCAACTGCCGAACTCCAAAAGGAAGGTAAAGTACCATAAAGTTTTATCTAGCGGCGTGGCAGTGCCGGCGTGGCAGGTTGGCGCTGCCGTTGCGGCCAGCGCAGCGCGCCATTGGCCAGCAGGATGCCGGCGAACACGAGCAGCAGCCCGGCGATCGTGCCCACGCCGACCTGCTCGCCAAGCAGCAGCCCGCCGTACAGCAGCGCAAACGGTGGTAGCAAGTAGGTCACCATTGATGTACGGGTCGCTCCCAGGCGCTCCATGAGCCAATACAGCAAGATGTAGGCGATCGCCGTACCCAACAGCGCCAGCGCCAGCACCGCACCGGCCACATAAAACGATGGCACGGCGGGAAGGCCATGACGCGCCAGTGCGATCGGCGTAATCACCAGCGCGCCGGCACATATCTGCCCGGTGGCGGGGACCAGCGCGGGCAGACCACGAAACGCCCGCCGTCCATACAACCCGCTGAACCCATAGCAAGCCGCCGCTACGAGCACGGCGAGCGCGCCCCGAAGGCTTGCGCCGCCAAGGTGCATATTCTGCACACCCACGGCGACCACCACGCCCACAAAGCCCAGTGCGATGCCCAGCAGTCGCAGCCCGCTCAGACGATCTTCGCGCATCCACACGTAGCCGATCAGCGTGGCGAACAGCGGTGTGGTCGCGTTTAGAATCGCGGCCATGCCACTGGGGATCGTCTGCTCGCCCCAGGTGATCAGCACAAACGGCAGTGCCACCCCGCATATACCAACCACCAGAAAATGGCCCCACATGCGCAGGCTGGCCGGCAGCCGCAGCCTGCGCCAGCGCAGCACCGCCAGCAGGATCAGCGCGGCAATGATCAGCCTCCCGGCCACCACCGTCTCCGGCGGCAGCTCGGCCACGGCTACTTTGATGAACAAAAACGACGCGCCCCACATCGCGCCCAAGACGCCCAGCACCGCAAGATATAAATACCGTGACATCATGTTTCAAGTCCTTGTCGCTATACCAACCATTCCGTCAGAATCATTCGGCTGAGATGCAGGTCGATCTGCCGCAGCGGGCCGGAGCCGGAGTTGAAGAACGCATGCGGCGTGCCCGCCGGGATGATCACGACATGCCCGGCCTGTACCTCGCAGGCGGTTTCGCCCACCGTAAACGTGGCGCGACCCTCCTGCACGATGATGATCTCGGCGTAGGCGTGGCGGTGTAGCCGCGGCCCATCGCCGGGCGGCATCTCAACCCAGATGAACGACACATCGGTGTCGCCGTAGTGCCGCCCCTCAAAGTTGAAGGTGTTGCCGTCGCGCGGTAGGTCGTCGCGCGATATAATCGTCGCTGCTGTTGTCATTGCGCCACCCCGTGCTTTCGGGCTGGCCTGTAGTTGCCCGGCACGTCGCGGAAGCTGACGCCGAAGCGGTTCCAGGCGTTAATTGTCGCGATCACGAGCGTCAGGTCGGCAAGCTCTCGATCGCTGAAGTGCGGCCGCACCTGGGCGAACACATCGTCCGGCACGTGGCTCTGGGCCAGCAGCGTGAGCTGCTCGGTCCACAACAGGGCGGCTCGCTCGCGTTCGCTGAAGAATGGCGTTTCATTCCACACCGGCAGCGCAAACAGGCGCTGCTCGGTTTCGCCGCCGGCTCGCGCGTCCAGGCTATGCATGTCGACACAGTATGCGCAGCCGTTGATCTGTGAGGCGCGTAGTTTCACCAACTCGCGTAGCTCCGGCTCCAGGCTGCAATCGTCGAGATATGTGTCCAGGCTATTCATGGCCCGCATTGCACCGGGCGCGGCGTTGGCGTAGTTCATGCGCGATCCCATTATGTTCCCCCTTATGCCTGCTTTCTGCACAAGCATATCACAATAATGAGCTTGCCTGAAGAGCCAGTTTGGACTATACTGACAGTGCCATTTAGCGAAACTTCTAGGAGTTACGTAGTTGGGAGGTTTGGAGGGCTTCGTCCTCCAAAGAACTCCTTTTCCGCCCACCCATGGCGGAAAAGAAGGCTCTCGGGGGCCTGCGGCCCCGCACCCCCGCTGAAAGGCCAACTACGCAAGTCCTAACCTCTTCGCACACAAAGGGGGTAATATACACCAATGCCGAAACGAGCCAGGTCGTGCAAAATGACGGCTATCACCCTTGACCAGCACGCGCCGGAGCCGCTGTACCAGCAATTGTACGAGCGGCTGCGTACCGCTATTTTGGCTGGGCAACTCCAACCGGGCGCAGCGCTCCCATCGATGCGCACGCTGGCCGCTGAGATGGGCATTTCGCGCAACACGACTGCGCTGGCCTACGAACTGCTGCAACTCGAAGGCTACATCGAAAGCCGGGTCGGCTCGGGAACGCGGGTAGTGCAGGTGCAGCCGGAGCAGCTGGCGCAGATGCCGGCGCGCCCCACGCATCGACACCAGGCCGACGCCGCGCCGCCGCAGGACCTGGCGCGCCGCTGCCAGTTGCTGCTCGACACGCCAGACTCTGGCGTCGAAGACGCCGGCCCACCCGGCGAAGTACGCAGCCCGTTTCGGATTGGGGAGCCGGATGTGGCGGCGTTTCCGTATGATATTTGGGCCAGGCTGGTGGCCCACCACGCGCGCCATTCGCTGCCGACCGTCGCGCGCTACCAGAGCGCGCAGGGCTATACGCCTCTGCGGGAAGCGATCGCCGCGCACATCGGCATCACGCGTGGCGTACACTGTGCGCCCGAGCAGATTGTGCTGACCGCCGGCTCGCAGGGCGCGCTCGACCTGATCGGGCGGGTGCTGCTCAACCCCGGCGACCAGGCATGGGTCGAGGCGCCGGGCTACACCGGTGCGCGCGGGGCGCTCCTGGCGGCCGGAGCCGCGCTGGTACCAGTACCGGTAGATCAGGAGGGCATGGATGTGGCGGCGGGGCAAGCCCAATGCGCCGCGGCGCGGCTGGCGATAGTAACGCCGTCGCACCAGTTTCCTACTGGCGTCACAATGAGCTTGCGGCGACGGCTGGAGCTGCTTCAGTGGGCGAACACAGCGCATGCCTGGCTCGTCGAAGATGATTACGACAGCGAGTTTCGCTTCAGCGGGCGGCCGCTGGAGGCGCTGCACGGGCTGGATCGGGCCGGGCGCGTGATCTACATCGGCACGTTCAGCAAAACCCTGTATCCATCGTTGCGTCTGGGTTTTCTGGTGGCGCCTATGGCGTTGCTGCCGGGCTTTCTGGCCATGCGTCGCCTGATCGACACGCACCTACCGCTGTTGGAGCAGCTGGCGCTGGCCGATTTCATCACCCAAGGCCATTTTGCGCGCCACATCCGCAAGATGCGCCTGCGCTATCGCGAGCGCCGCGACGCGCTGGTGGGCGCGCTACGCGAAGCGCTGGGCGATCTGCTAGAGGTGGCTGTGCCGGAAGCTGGCCTACACCTGGTCGCGTGGTTGCCTGCCACGCTGCGGGCCGAGGATGTCGTCGCACGGGCTGCGCACTACGGGCTGCCCATCCGAACCATTACCCAACCGCGCCCGCATGCGCCGGCACGCGAAGGGCTGGTGTTTGGCTTTGCCGCCGTCTCGCCCGCCGAGCTGCGCGCGGGAGTACGCACGCTGGCTCGGGCAGTTCGTGCGGATTATTGATAGATACATAAAAATCTCACCTGAAATGACCCAGGAAAGCCGTGATGGGATTCCACTCCGTTTCAAAGGGCTTGTGGTCTATCGGGTGGTGACACCGGAACTGACTGCGCAGTTGTTCAATTTCGCTGATGGTAACGACCATGCAGCCATTCAGGCACTAATCAGCCATATTTGCTTAGGCGAACTGCGGGCCGTGGTAGCCCAAATGACCATGGCCGAATGCGTGGAGCAACGCAAAACCACATTTGTAATTGGCAGACTTATCAATCAACGATCTTCAAGCGCCCTCCAATATGGGATTTGGACTTTTGGCTTGATAGCTCTAGTGGCTTGCCACAGTGTTTCTGCTGGGTGGGGGTGCAGGGGGCGGCTGCGCCGCCCCCTGCACCCCCACCTGGGGAGGCTCGGAGGGGCCCGGGTACCCTCTGGGTGCCCCCTCCGAGCCTCCCCAGCAAAATCAGTGTGGTTGACCACTAGTGCTCTTCAACTGGTGGCGGCCCGGTATCCTGCGCTTGGGTGCACTTTCAGCGTTGGTTCATATCGTGCAGCGTTCGTACCTGCACACTTCTTGACTCGACTAATGCGGCTCAATCTATGCTATACTCGGCTTGAGAGATGAATTGCTTATCTGAGGAGGTCCATGGTCTGCCGGAACTGCTTGAGCGAGGTGCCGCCCGGGCCGACATGCGCGCGCTGCGGGTTGCCGCTGGAGGCGAACCCTATCGGGGGCGAGCCAGCAATGGTTCTGGCCGGCGCCGAGCGCGCAGGCAGCATGCCACTCAGCTTTGGACAGAGAGCGCAGCTGATCGTGGAGTGTCTGCCGCTGCCTTTTTTTGTGCTGGCGCTGGTCTTCACGCTGACGATCCTGGACGATATCACCGGCGCACCGCCGCCACTCGGCCTGCCCCTGTTCCTGGGTTTCGTCATATTCGTGGTGGGATGGGCCGCCCTCAACCGCATGCGCGACCTGGCGTCCGGCGTTGCACTGGTGCGGGAGGACGTGCTACAGCGATCCTGGCGCTCAGGTGGGTCTCGGGGTTTGCACCCCTTCAAAGGGAAATTTCAGCAATTGGGAACCATGCGATTGACTGCTAAAGCGTGGGGGCAAGGCCAGAATGGCGCGCGCTACCGCGTCTACTACAGCCCGGCCAGCAAAATCGTCTGGTCGCTGGAGCGCATACGCTAGTGCGGTTTCAGCGCAGGAAATTATAGCTGAGAGCAATAGGAAAGATAGGAGTTACGCGGTTGGGAGGTTTGGAGGGCTTTGCCCTCCAAAAACCCCTTTCTATTTCTACCCACCTGTGGCGGCAAAGCCGCCACAGGTGGGTAGAAATAGAAGATTCTCGGGGGCCTGCGGCCCCATCTACCCTCTGGGTGACCCCTGCTAAAACGCCAACTGCGTAAGCCCTAAAAGAGTCACAGAGGTCACAGAGGGGAGCGACCAATACTCGGTGTCCGCTGTGTTCTCTGTGGCTGACGTTGTTCGCTCATTGCTTTAGGAATTGGGAGATGACACTCTATATCGCGTTTTTACGCGCCATCAACGTGGGCGGTCACACCGTCAGGATGGAGCAGCTGCGCCGGCTGTTCGAGGCGCTCGAATATACAAACGTCGAGACATTCATCGCCAGCGGCAATGTGATCTTCGAGTCGCCGGGCACTGATGCGCGAGCGCTTGAGCAGCAGATCGAGCGCCAGCTTCAGGCATCGCTCGGGTATGCCGTCGCGACGTTCATACGATCGGCAGCCGAGCTGGCCGCTGTCGGGCGTTACCTGCCGTTCGCCCCCGCCGAGCTTGCGGCCGAAGCCAACTCCCTGTATGTCGCGTTTGTAAAGGAGCCGCCAACCGATGGCGCACAGCAGAAGCTCATGGCCTTCCGAACCACAATCGACGAATTTCACGTCCACGAGCGCGAAGTCTACTGGCTGTGCCGCAAGAAGATGAGCGAGTCGACCTTCTCTGGCGCGCTGCTCGAAAAAGCGATCGGCATGCCGGCGACCATGCGCAATATCACCACTGTCAAGAAACTGGCGGTAAAATATCCGGCCGCCGAGTAATCTGCCGACTCTCCGGTCCTCTACCCCCTCTTTTTTCCAGGTATGCCGCTAGTCGCACGGGTGATGCCGCTGTGCAGCCAAAAGGCTATACTGCTACCCACAATCCATGAACAATAAAGTTTGTAAACATTCATCAGGAGTAACCAATGCCAACTTCAACCACTGATACCGATGTTCTGAGCGTCCTTTCGAACCAGATGGCCGATGCGATCGAACACGTGCGCCCGGCGCTGGTGCTGGTGAACGGTCGGCAGCGCCAGGCGGCCAGCGGGATCGTGTTCGCGCCCGAGCACGTGCTGACAGCCGACCACGTTATCGAACGTGAGGACGACCTGACGATCGAGACTGACGACGGGCGCAGCCTGCCGGCACAGCTCGCCGGCCGCGACCCGGTGAGCGACCTGGCGCTGCTCAAGGTCGCTGGGCTGGCGATCGAGCCGGCCGCGCCGACGAATGCGCAGGCGCGAGTCGGCCAGATCGTGCTGGCGGTCGGGCGTCCATCCAACAACGGCCCGATGGCCAGCCTGGGCATCGTCAGCGCCGTCGGCGGACCGCTGCGCACCGCGCGCGGCACGCTGCTCGACCAGTTCATCCAGATCGACGCGACGCCCTACCCCGGCTTCTCCGGCGGCCCACTGATCGACCCGACCGGAGCGGTGATCGGCATTCTGACAACCGGGCTGATCAACGGTGTCCCACTGGTGGTGCCGGCCGCGGCGGCCTGGCGCACCGCCGAGACGCTGGCGCAGCAGGGGCACATCAAGCGCGGCTACCTGGGCATCAGCAGCCAGCCGGTCGAGCTGCCCGAGGCCCAGCGTGGGGCGAGCAAGCAGGCAAGCGGCCTGCTGATCGTGCGCGTCGAGCCCAACAGCCCGGCA
>DATFXE010000570.1:0-6568 GCA_035258585.1 Roseiflexaceae bacterium
TGCCGCTGCTGACCGCGACGCTGCGCCGGCTGGCGGGCCAGGCGCCGATCCCTGAGCCGTGGCTGGCGCAGGCGCAGCGTCGCTACTATGCCACCCTACTGCGAAACACTGCTCTGGCGCAGGAGCTGCTGCGGGTTCTGGCGGCGCTTGGGCAGGCTGAGGTGGCGGCGCTACCGGTTAAGGGCGTCGTGCTGGCCGAGACCGTCTACGGCAATCTGGCGCTGCGCCCGCTGGGCGATCTCGATGTGCTGGTACGCGCGGACGACCTGCCGGCAGCCCGCGCCACCCTAAATGCGCTTGGCTTTGCCCAGGCGGCCGAGCCTGGCTATGAGAATGTCTACCATCCCTATCACGATGCCCCATACTACCGGCAGACCGAAAGCGGAGCAATCTGCCTTGAACTGCACTGGGGGCTGTGGGCCAGCCACTTCTTCCAGCTCGAAACCGCTGCGCTCTGGCGGCGCGCTGTTCCGGCCCGCCTACACGGAGCTGATGTGTCGATCCTCTCGCCGGAGGACACCGTGCTGCACCTAGCGATCCACCGCTCGCGCTCGGCACTGCGGCTGCGCTTTGTGTGCGACGTCGCCGAGTTGCTGCGGCGCCATCAGGCCACCCTCGATTGGGAGTATCTGCTGGCTCAGGCCCAGGCGGCCGGCGCGCGCACGACCATGTTCTACACCCTGGCCCTGGCTGAGGAGTTGCTGGATGCGCCCTTGCCGGCTAGTGTCCTGGCGCGCCTGCATGTCAGCCGGGTAAAGCGCCGGCTGCTGGAGCACACCTGTGGCGCTACAGCACTGTTCCGCCTGGTGGAGCCGGATGATCTTTCGCAGCAGCCGCACCTGATCCTGCGCATTTTCGAGCAGGATGGCGCCATCCATATCCTCCAGGCGCTCGGCACCAGCCTGGCCCGTACCGCCAGAAAAAACCTTTACAACTTTCGCCGTGCCCGGCAGATTAATGAGAAAACTGTTACGTAGCTTCACGCTGCCCGGCGCATTCCTGATAGCTGAAGTCACCGATGGCTGACTATTGGCCGCAACAAAATGAAGAAACTGTTATCTCAAGGATTTGCTCTCTCTGCTATACTGGCTCTTGGAGATACCACTCTGGCTGGTAGACCCTCTCGCGCTAGAGGCGCACCGTCGGCCGTGCGAGCTATCGATTGAGGTTCCTCGAAGCGCCTTGTATGGAGAGTATGAATGGATGCGCGGCTGCCCACCCCAAGCAAGGATGTCTCGCTCCAACGTGTCGGCCAGGAGGCCATCCTCCATGATCGACGCAATGGCCGCGCGCACGTAATCAACGAATCGGCCGCTCAGATCTGGGAGCTGTGCGATGGCCGGAAGACCCTCGATCAGATCGTGAGTGCCTTCGCAGCCGGCTACGAACTCCCCACGTCGGCTATTCGCGAAGACGTTGAGTATATTCTCGCCAGGTTCCACCAGCTGCGCGTGCTTGAGTGAGCAACGGAGAACCAACCATTTGATGCTGCTCGCCGCACAATCTGATCTGGCATATACCGCTCTGCCGCCGCCAACCGCCTGGTACGCTATTCTGGGCGTGCCTGTCGCCGTTGCCTCCGATGTCGCCGGGGTGCTTGACTGTGTAGAGTCTGCGTACGCCGCGTTTCGCCGCACGTCGGGCGAGCTTGAGCAGGCGTTCGTGGCGCGGCTGCTCCGGGTGGATGCCAAGGATGTGTATCTGGTAGACGACTCGCGCGGCTATCAGCGGCGCTGGCCCGACCCGCACGCCGCGCTGCTCGACTTGCTGGATCGGATCGTCCATGGCGTGCTGGCACGCCTGCACGACCAGGGGCTCTATGCGATCCATGCTGGCGCGGTCGTCTATCAGAGCGCGGCGCTGATCATCGCGGGCAGCAGCGGGCAAGGCAAGACGACGCTTGTGCTTGGGCTGCTGCGGCGCGGTCTGGGGCTGCTCTCGGATGAGTTCGCAGTCGCCGATCCGGCGGCGCGGCTGATCCATCCATATCGCCGTAGCCTGCATATCCGGCCCGGCACGCCCGAGCTGATCCCCGAGCTGCGTTTCCTGCGCGATCGGCCACAGCAGCGATTGGGTGGCGGAATCGAGTGGTCGTTGACGCCCAGCGAGCTTGAGCGAATGCGGCCGGGCAGCCTGGCAGATGCCGCTCCACCGCGCTACGTGCTGCTGCTAGAGAGGGCGCCGCGGCCGGATGCTGCCCCGGCGCTCATCCCCATCCCGGCAGCGGTGGCAACGCTCGAGCTGCTGCGCGGCACCTGGGCGGCATCGGTCGATTTTGCGGCTGGGCTGGCGCGGATCGGCCGCCTGCTGGATGGGGTCGTTTGCGCCCGGCTGCGCGCTGGCGCGCTGGAACCGACTATCGACGTGCTTGTTCAGTGGCTGGAGGCGCAGCGTGGTTGATCTGGAACAGCGCTGGCGCCAGCAGGCGCGCCGGGCCGCCTTTGAAGACTACCGCGGGCAGCACGCTCGCGTCTGGATCGGGCCGCGCGGCGCTAGCATGCGCCCGCTGATTGATTCAGAGACCATGTTGCTGGTCGAGTTCGGCGCCCCCAAAGCCGAGATCGGTGATGTTATCCTATTCCCGCACGGCGATATCCTGGTGGCGCACCGGCTAGTGGCGCGGCGGCAGCGGCAAGGCGCCGAACTGCTGATCGCAAAAGGTGATGCCGAGCCGTACTTCGACCCCCCGATTCTGCCGGGCGATCTGTTGGGGGTGGTGCGCGCGCTTCGCCGCGGCGGCGCGCAGCCGGCGACGAGCCGGGGCTGCACCGGGTGGACGGCACAGCTGCTTGCCCACGTATCCTATTGGTCCGGTCGTGGCGCATGGCTTGCCCGGCGCGCTGCGGCCATTCTTCCGAGCCCAATGCGGCGGATAGCGCTTGGCGCAATCTCGCTGCTTGCCAGGGTTACTGCCCACATGTTGTTTACATCTCTGCTCTGGGCGGTGTTGTTTCGACCGAAGCAAATAGAGAACGCGGAAGGAGGTGAACAGCATGAAGCAGTATGAGCGTCCGGAGATCCTGGTGACCTACACCGTGGAGGAACTGGTGGAGGAAGCTGCGGTTTGCGTCGTTTACGGCCCCGGCGGTGGCGGCGGCGGTGGCGGCGGTGGCGGCGGTGGCGGCGGTGGCGGCGGCGGTGGCGGCGGTGGCAGCTAGGATCCTGGCCGGACTGCTGGATGCCCTTGTTCAACCGCTCAACGCACAGCACGCGCCTTGGCGCAAAGGGCAGCCAGATGGCTGCCCTTTGCGTGAACTAAAGGAATGTTGTTCGATGCAGCCCGCGATTGAAGCGCAGGCGCTGACCAAGCGCTTTCGCAAGCTACAAACCTATCGCGATCTCGTGCTCTACCCCTGGCGGCAGGCCGATCATCTGGCGGTCGACCGGGTCTCGCTACGGATCGCGCGTGGCGAGCTGTTCGGCCTGCTCGGCCAGAACGGCGCCGGCAAGACCACTCTGATCAAGATGCTCTGCACTGCCCTGCTGCCCTCTTCCGGCAGCGCTTCCGTCATGGGCTATGACGTGGTCGCTCAGGCTCGCCAGGTGCGCGAGCGGATCGGCCTGGTCAGCGGCGAGGAGCGATCGTTCTACTGGCGGCTGACCGGGCGCCAGAACCTGGAGTTCTTCGCGGCCTTGTACCACGTCCCTGGGCCAATCGCGCGGCGGCGGATCGACGATCTGCTGCGCCGTGTGGGCCTGGATGAACACGCCGATCGGCCGTTTCGAACCTACTCCAGCGGCATGCGCCAGAAATTGGGGATCGCACGCGGCCTGCTTGGCGCACCGCAAGTGCTGTTTATGGACGAACCGACACGCTCGCTCGATCCAATTTCGGCCCAGGCGATGCGCCGTCTGGTGGCCGAGTATATTATGGGCGAGCTTGAGTGTACCGTGATCCTGGCTACGCACTCGATGGCCGAGGCCGAGGAGCTGTGCGACCGGCTCGCGCTGGTGCAGAGCGGCCGGGTGGTTGCTGAGGGAACGATCGCGCAGCTGCGCGCCAGCCTGCGAGCGGGTGTCAGCTGCGAGCTGCACCTGCGCCACATGCCGCCTGATCTGCCTGATGCGCTGCGCCGGCTCGCCGGCATTTTGGATGTGACTGCGGCCCGCGACGACGCCAGCCATCTGCTGCGGTTGACCTTGAGCGAGGAAGGCCCGGTGCTGGCCGGGCTGCTGCGCGAGGTGGTCGAGAGCGGCGCGGATATCTACAGCTGCGTGACCCGCCAGATGACGTTGGAAGAGATCTATTTGCACACGCTGAGCGCGCCAGGTGCGCCGGAGCAAGCCGGGGCGGAGGTGGTACCATGTTAGCGCACCTGCGCGTGCCTTGGGCTTTTGTGGTGCGCGACTTTCGCGAGGATTCGAGCTACAAGATCGGCTTTCTGTTTCGAGTCGCCACCGCTGTGATCAATGTCGCGATCTATTATTTTATCGCCAGCGCGTTCGGGTCGGCGGCGGCGCCATACTTGAGCATTTACAGCGGTAACTACTTCGCATTTGTGATCATTGGAGTTGCGTTCAGCGAATATCTGGCGATCGGCATCGGCGCGATCGGCGAGAGCATCCGCCAAGGGCAGACGACCGGCACGCTTGAGTTGATGCTGCTCAGCCCAACTCGCCTGGTTGTGACTTTGCTCTCTTCGTCGCTCTGGAGCTACGTGTTTGCGACATTACGAGTGGTGGTCTATCTGATCGTCGGCGTCGCGCTCGGTATGCGCATCGACCAGGCAAATGTGCTGTTCGCGCTGCTGTCGCTCGTGGTGGCGATCGTGAGCTTCAACGCGCTCGGGCTCTTCAGCGCCAGTGTGATCATTCTGATGAAGCGCGGCGATACGCTTGGATGGGCGCTGCGCGTCAGCTCGCTGGTGCTAAGCGGAGTCTATTACCCGGTCGAGGTCTTGCCGGGCTGGCTGCGGGCACTCGGCCAGCTGCTGCCGCTGACACACGCGCTCGAATTGCTGCGGCGCTCGCTGCTGCTGGGCGAAGGATTCGGTCAGCTTTGGAGCGAGTTACTGATCCTGGCTGGGCTGACGATTGTGCTGCTGCCGCTGGGGGTGCTGGCGTGTCACCTGGCGATCCAAGTCGCGCGCACCGACGGAAGCTTGTCGCATTATTGAGGCAAAGTTTGGGAAGAGTCATCAGTTCTTAGTCGTCAGTTGCCATTGGTGATAACGGGCGACATAAGAACTGGCAACTGAACGTTGAAGGGCTGCGTCATAAGCCTTGCCTCTACTTGTAACCAAAGGAGCGCATGCAACGGTTTCTATTACAAGGAATATCTAGATTGCGAGAGGGGACCTTATCATGAGGCGGTACTTTGTTCTGTTCGTTCTTCTTCTAACAGCCTGTGGCACGCCCGTCACAGTTGCGCCGCCGACATCAGCGCCCACATCAGCACCGGCGGCAGCTGCTGAGCCCTGTGGTGAAGTAGCGCTCCGGGCGTATCGTACATCGTATAACAATATCATTAATCGCTGGGGCCAGGCCACCGTCCACGCCGGCCAGGTGTCGCCGGCTGATCTGAAGCAGCCGATCGAGGACATGCAGAAGATCATCGACGATCTCGCGGCTATAACGCCGCCGGAATGTGCCCAGCCGGCGCACCTGGCTAGTGTCGAGGCCATGCGTACGACGCTGCGTGGCTACCAGGAGCTGCAGGCCCAGAAGAATGTCGGCGCGACGATTCGCAATGGGATCGATCTGCTGGCCGACGCGCGGGTTCGGATCAACGCGCTGCCGGGCCAGCCGGCGCCGACGCCAACCGCTCCGCCGACGAACACGCCTCTGCCCACCTTTACTCCGGCCCCGACCTTCACGCCGCTGCCGACCAACACGCCGACTGTAACGCCGACCCCCACGGCGACGCCACAGCCGCGCCAAGGCGTGATCTTGGGCAGGACGCAAATGTTTGAAACCGCCAGCAGCAACAGCCCAATCAAGACGCTTCTGAAAGACACGCGTGTGCTGGTGTTTGAGGCGCAGAAAGGCCGTCTCCATATCCGCCTCGGCGGGGTCGATGGATGGGTGGCGCAGAGCGTGGTGGTAATCAGGTAGCATCGTAGTGCCCGCGCCTGCCGGTGCGACCAGGCTCACGTGCCGACGCTGTATTCAAATCTGCTGGTCGCAGCTGGTCGCTGGGGCCCCCAGCGACCAGCTGCGACCACTTTATTTTGTGGCTGCGAGGGCGTGGGAATGCGCTGCGGCGCATTCCCACGCCCTCGCAGCCACCGTGTTAAATACGGGATGACACATGCAGAAATAATCGGTTGAGCGATCTTGCGACAGCGCGAAGCCCTCAAACTCAGCGCGCGACCATGGGCACATAGACCCACGGCTTGGGCATGTCGCCAGTGCCGATCGTCGGGGTGGCCGTCGGGTGTGGAGTTGTCGTGGCGGTTGGCGTCGGGCTCGGTGGCGTCGCAGTAGGCAGTGCGCCACCTAGGTTGATGTAATTGTGGAAGTAATAGTCGGCATCTTTTGTATCAACACCCGAAGACAGGTTGTCGTGGCTCCCCAGTACCACGATGCCGCTTGCGCCGTTCACCGTCTGCTTGGTCGAGGTCACGTT
>DATFXE010000571.1:0-2525 GCA_035258585.1 Roseiflexaceae bacterium
GGCGGCGATGGCGATCTGGCGCGCGGTCGAGCCCAGCTCCTCGATCGTGGTGCTGACTTCCGAGACGGCGCTGGCCTGCTCGGTTGCGCCACTGGCCTGCTGATGTGAGGCCGCGAGCAACTGGGCGGCGGCAGTCGAGAGCTCGCTGCCCAGCTCGATCTGCTGGATGTTCTTTTCAAGCAGCTTCTGGTTCGAGTGAAACAGCGCCTCGGATTGCTCGCCGGCCTGAGAGACAAAGTGCGCGTTGCTGCTGGACCAGATCATAGCAATATAGGCCAGCAGGCCGCCGGCGGTGGCAAATGCTAGGACAGCCACAACCGATCGACCAACATTATTCAGCGGAACGATCGGCGCGATCACATTCAGGCCTTGGAGCAGCGTAAGCAAGATGTAGCAACCAAGCGAGATCACGAACAGGCGCACGCCGTCGCCGATTTTGCCGAACAGCCCGGCCGCCATGATCGGAATCAGGTACGTCACAAAGATTGGCCCACCGACGCCGCCGATCGAGTAGACCAACAGCGTGACATACAGCACCGTGCCGTACAAGAACAGGTTAGTCGCCAGCTTGAAGCGCTTTTGTCGCGTGAGCCAGTATGTCGCCGTAGCAATAGCGCACATCACAAGGGTAGAGATGAGCACCGTAGGAATATAATTTGGGGCAGCTATCCAGCCGAAGAGCCACAGCGCGACCTGAGCAACGCCGCCCAGCAGCGCAGCCACCCCAAGGCCAAGCGCGAGCCGGCCGAGCAGCTGCGAGCGGTCCTCAACATTCCCATTCATATCGGCAACTCTGCGGCTAAAGCGAGAAGACACCTGTTCCATAGAACCTATCGCCTTTACTAACGTGGCTGGCCAGCATGATGGTGCGCGATGGACGTGCGGCGAGCGGCCTGACCGATCGGAACCGCCTCAGCAACATCATTGCGATAGACCATTAATGCTCCCAGCGTAACTGAGCATCGCGCTACGAGCGATCGCGCGCAGATCGAGCCTGACGATCAGGTCGTCGTCGAGCGCAAGCGCGCCGACGGCCCACGGCTGGGCCAGCCGTGCGCGGAGCAGCGTGGGCAGCGGAACACTGGAAGTGCGCTCCAAAAAAGTATCGATATAATCGACCAGCAACGCGACGTAGCGGCGGCGCAGTGGGACGATCAACGCGCGTCGGCGGATCAGCATGCTGCAATCAGACGGGTCGAGCAGCGGGCCAAGCTCAACACCGATACAGGCGCGCTTGAACAGGCCACCAGCGCGCAGGTCGGCCGGATCGGCGACAAGCTTAACATCAACCAGATCATCGCGGCTGACGGCATAGCGGTGCAGCGCGGTTCGGACGATCAGCAGCACATCGTTGGCCATCGCTCAGGCGCCCGCGCGCAGACCGACGATCAGTTCGTCGAGGTCGAGCAGCGCGACTGGCTGCTGCTCATAGCGAGCGATCCCGCGTAGAAAGCGCGCCCGCGCCGGATCAAGCGCGGCCGGCAGCGGCTCGACGATATCGGCCGGCAGAGCTGCCAGATCCAGCACTGCCTCGGCCAACAGCGCCATATCGATGTCTTGATGGGCGACGACTACCAGGCGGGTAGCGCGCGTAACAGGAGTGAGCTCAAGCCCCAGGAGCGCGCGCAATTCGACAATCGGCAAGATCGTGCCGCGCTGACTCAGGATGCCGGGCAGCGCTGGCGGGGCGCCGGGAACAGGCGTATATGGGCGGTAGCGGAGCACCTCACGCACACTGCCAGAAGGCAGGCCATAGAGCTCACCGGTCAACTGAAGCAGCAGGACGTCGAGCGGCGCGAGCACGACTGTATCATTTTTGGCGGACCCGGATGCGAACACAAGAAACCTACGCGTGTACTAGCCAGGGCAAGACCCACATGGACATACTGTACTCGCAGGATACTACGGAAACAGGCAGACGGTCAAGCTACCTATTGGTACTGAAGGCACGTCGTCGAACAGTACTCTTGTTTGCCGCAAAACGGAGCGTAGAAATTGGAGATTCGAAACGAACTTTACAGCAATGAGCACACCATTGATTGGAATCGCACACCTTTTCTGATATAATCGTGGCTGAGTTCTCGGAGACAATGAGCCAACGTATGAACCATCGTCGCCAGGCCGACGCGCGCTCGTTCCGGCAGCTGTTCGCACTTGGGCTACTGGTGCTCGGTGTTGTGCTGCCATTCGCCTCGGCGGTGCTCGGGCCGGCCAGGGTAGGCAGCGCCGCCCCGTTGCCCACGGCCCAGCTGCGCATACCCACGCCACGCCCGGCCGTGGTGGCGCTGGCGCAAGCGACCCCAAACGATCAGCTGGCAGCGGCCGAGCAGCAACCAACAACGATTGCAGCGACGCCAAAACCCGCCGCGCCAGCTGTGGAGGCCACCCCCGTCACGCCCGCTCCCGCGCCGCCGGCTGAGCCGACGCTGACCAGCACACCGATTCAGCTGGCCCCAGTGGAAGGCGGGGCAACGCAGCCGATCGCGACACTATTTCCGACTGTGCAGGCGCCGGCCAATGCGCCC
>DATFXE010000572.1:0-7783 GCA_035258585.1 Roseiflexaceae bacterium
GGCGCCGGCGGCTACGTCGGCGACGACGGGATCGCGCGCCTGAACGTGCTCGACCTGCAGCGCCAGATCCGGACGCTGCCCAAGCCGGTCATCGCCATGGTGGCCGGCTACGCCATCGGCGGCGGCCACGTGCTGCACGTCGTCTGCGACCTGACGATCGCTGCCGAGAACGCGATCTTCGGGCAGACAGGGCCGAAGGTCGGCAGCTTCGATGGCGGGTATGGCTCGAACCTACTGGCGCGCATGGTGGGCGACAAGAAAGCGCGCGAGATCTGGTATCTATGCCGGCAGTACGATGCCCAGCAGGCGCTGGCGATGGGCCTGGTCAACACGGTCGTTCCGCTCGATCGCCTGGAGGATGAGGGCGTGCAGTGGGCGCGCGAGATCCTGGAGAAGAGCCCGATGGCGATTCGCTTTCTCAAGGCCGCCATCAACGCCGACGCCGACGGCGCCGCCGGCCTCCAACAGTTCGCCGGCGACGCGACGTTGCTGTACTATTTGTCGGAGGAGGCGCAGGAAGGCCGTAAGGCGTTTATGGAGAAGCGACGCCCCAACTTCCGGCGCTTCCGGCGCTTTCCATGAGCGACCAACGACCAAGGACGAGAGTGCGCTTGGTCTTTCGTCGTTGGTCGTTCGTCGCTTCTTCATGAGGTGCGTATGGCATCCGAGGCTACGCCTGCCCTTCCCAGCCGCTCGCGCGCATGGATGATGGCCGCCCGCCCACCCACGCTGCCGGCGGCTGTCGTGCCGGTGCTGGTTGGCACCGCGGCGGTTGCCCGGCTGGGTTTCCAGCCGCTGGCCTTCGTCGCCGCGCTGCTCGCGGCAGTGTTGATCCAGATCGGCACTAATTTCGCCAACGACTACTTCGATTTTCGGAAAGGCGCCGATACCGCGGAACGCCTGGGTCCGGTGCGTGTGACACAGAGCGGCCTGATTCCGCCCGAGACAGTGCGATCGGCTATGGTGCTTGTGTTCGCCTTGGCCGCGCTGGTGGGCCTGTATCTGGTCTTCGTGGGCGGCTGGCCGATCCTGCTGATCGGGCTGCTCTCGATCGCCGCGGGCGTGCTCTATACCGGCGGCCCGTACCCTCTAGCCTACCACGGCCTGGGCGATCTGTTCGTGTTCATCTTTTTCGGGCTAGTGGCGGTATGCGGCACCGCCTACCTGCATGTCGGCACAGTCCCTGCCGTGGCCTGGTTCGCCGCGTTGCCGGTGGCGCTGATCGTCACGGCGATCATCGTCGTGAACAATCTGCGTGATATCGATACCGACCGGCTCGCCCATAAGCACACGCTGGCGGTGCTGATCGGCCGGCGCGCCACACGCGTCGAGTACCTGCTGCTCGTCGGCGGCGCTTACCTGCTGCTGCTGCTCGGCCCGCTGCTGGGCCTGGCCAGCGCGTGGGTGTTGCTGCCCTGGCTGACGCTCCCGCTGGCTATTTCGCTCGTTCGCAGACTGTTCCGCGAGCAGGGCCGCGTGCTCAATCGCGCGCTGGGTGGCACTGGAAGGCTGCATATGTTGTTTGGCCTCTTGTTCGCGATTGGGTTGCTGCTGTGAGGTATCTTGTTGGATTTAGCCGACTCGATACGTCAATCTTTCGACGTTTTGTACAAAGACTCAATCCAGTAGCCTTTTGTATACTTGTTAAGCTCGAAACATTTGTGGCGGCGCCATGATGCGTGTTGTTCGGGTTGCGTGGAACCCGTTTCGGATTCCATACGCGGCAGCATTCACTACAGCGCATGGCAGCGAGCAGGCGCGGCTCGGGGCGATCATTCGAGTGACAGCAGATGATGGCCGAGTAGGGTGGGGCGAGGCGGCGCCACTCCCGGCCTTCGGCGGCGGCACGATAGACGACGCGCTGCGGCAGATCGCGAGCCTTGCCCCACGGATAGCCGGGCGCGATCTCGATGCGGGGCTGGCGCTGCTCGATCGGCTCGACTACACCAGGGCCGGCATGGCCGCCGCAGCTAGCGGCTTAGATACGGCGCTGCTCGATCTGCGCGCTCAGGCGGCTGAGCTGCCGCTGGCGAAGCTGCTGGATCGGCAGGTTGCATCGGCAGTGCCGGTCAATGCGACGGTTGGCGAGGTTGATGTCGCCGCGGCTTGCCGGGCTGCTGAACGAGCGGCGCGCGCTGGTATACGATGTGTCAAGCTCAAAGTAGGGGTCGCGCCCACGCGCGAGGCCGAACTCGAACGGATTATAGCGGTACGGGCGACGCTTGGAGCAGATATCGGCTTGAGAATCGACGCCAACGCCGCCTGGGACGTGCCGGAAGCGATCGCTGTCATTCGCGCGGCGGAACCGTATAAGCTTGAGCTCGTCGAACAGCCTCTTAAAGCTGACGATCTCGCCGGGATGGCTCAGGTTCGCGCCGCGGTGCATACGCCGATCGCGGCGGATGAGGCAGTCGGTGGGCCTGAGCAGGCGGCGCGGGTGATTGCCGCCGGCGCTGCCGATGTGCTCGTCGTCAAGCCGATGATGGCCGGCGGCCTGCGCCGCGCGCGCGATATTATCGCGCAGGCGCGGCGGGCCGGCCTTCAAGCCCTTGTCACCACAACGATCGACGCTGGTGTCGGCGTTGCCGCGGCACTGCACCTCGCCGCAACATTGCCGACGCCGCGCGCCTGTGGCCTTGCCACAGGCGCGCTGCTCGTCGGCGACTTACTCGTTCAGCCAGTCGTAGTCCGCAATGGCGCTATGCAGCTGCCCGACCATGTGGGATTGGGCGTGCATATCGACGAGCGCCAGCTGGCCCTGTATGCCAGCGGATGGCAGGAGGTGGAAGCCGATACCAAAACCTTCAACGCGCTGTAAACATTGTGTACAGCATCCCCAGGTATGCTACTGCTAGCTTACTCAGATGGGAGGTTTGGAGGGCAAAGCCCTCCAAGAAGAATTTGTTTACGGGTCGTTCGGGCGGCAAAGCCGCCCGAACGACCCGTAAAAAAGAAACTTCTCGGGTGCCTGCGGCCCCGCACCCCCGGTTGGCGAGTTTGCCAGCAGTATCAGATATGTCGATCGATAATCAGCTGAAAGGTATGGACAGGAATGACAACTTCTCTGCGTGATTTTCTTGAGATCCCCTATGACCAGCTCGAGGAGCTGAACCAGGAGGCCAAGGCGCAGCGGCTCGCCCGCAGGTCGCCCACAGCCATCCAGGAAGAGCGCCTGCGCTACCTGGCCGATGAAAAGCGCATCAAGGCCGTCACGGTGTTGTTCACCGACCTTGAGGGCCGGCTACATATGCTCGACTATGACAAGAAGTTCTTGCTCAAGTCGGCCGATAATTTGACCTTCGACGGCTCGTCGATCCGCGGCTTCACGGTGCAGGCCGAATCCGACCTACGGCTGGCGATCGACTGGGCGGCGTTCTACTGGCTGCCGGCCGATTTCTTCGGGCCGGGCAAGGTGCTGGTGTTCGGCGATGTGCTCGAGAAGGATGGTTCGCCATACCACGCCGATATGCGCGCGCGGTTGAAGGCTTACACCCAGGGGCTGTATGAAAAGCAGGGCCTGACCTGCAACGCGGCCAATGAAATCGAGGGCTTCCTCTTCGCCGGTCGCGACGCCGAGCGCCTCTACCACCAGAGCGGCAAGTTCGAGTTCGTGAATGAGGGCGGCTACTACCACTCGCTGCCGGGCGACCCGCTGCGCAGCTTCATCGACACTGTGGCCGAGGTGCAGCGTGCCATGGGCTTCGCCAACGAAAAGGATCACCCCGAGGTTGCGCCGTCACAGTTCGAGATCAACTACTCGTACACCGAGGCCTCGATCGCCGCCGACCAGATCATCCTGTACAAGCTGATCGCGCGCCAGGTGGCTGATAAGCTCGGGATGACTGCCAGCTTTCTGCCCAAGCCGGTCACGGGGGTGAACGGCAGCGGTATGCATACCAACCTGTCGGTCTCGAAGGATGGCAGGAACATCTTCTATGGCACCGGCGCCGAGGGTCTCTCCGACGCGGGCTGGCAGTTCATCGACCGCATCCTGACCAGCGCGAACGATATCTGCCTGGCGCTGAACGCCAGCGTCAACGCCTATCGCCGGCTCGACCCGCACTTCGAGGCGCCGAATCAGATCAAGGCCTCGCCGGTCGATCGCGGCTCGATGGTGCGTATCCCGATCGGCAACGAGAAGTCGGCCCGCGTCGAGGTGCGCTCGGTCGGCCCGGACGCCAACCCATACCTGGTGATGTACACGCTACTGAAGACCGGCCTGGAAGGCCCGATCACCCAGGGCGTTCGCACGCAAGAGAGCTACCTGCCGGACAACATCTACACTGCGATCGAGAACTTCCGCAGCAGCGAGTATGCTATCGCGCTGCTGGGCGAGGAGGTTGTCGCGAAGTATGCCGATCTGAAGCAGGCTTCGGCCGATCGCTGCCCGCGCCTGCTTGGCACGCGCATCAAGCGCTCTGAGGTCCAGTTCCACCATGAGGTCTACAACCAGGCGCTGTGGACCAAGTTCTAGAGCTTTTGGTCATCTATCCCAAAATGGTGGGGTCGGGGTGGCGAACCCACCATTTTGATTCATGCTCTTAGGACTTAGGCAGTTGGCGTTTTAGCGGGGGCGCGGCGGCCTGCGGCCCCCAAGAACCTTCTTTTTCTACCCACCTGTGGCGGCAAAGCCGTCACAGGTGGGTAGAAAAAGAAAGGGGTTCTTTGGAGGGCTTCGCCCTCCAAACCTCCCAACCGCGTAAATCCTAATAAAGTGGTCGCATGTGCTCGTTCGGGGCCGCAGCGCGGCCCCGAACGAGCACATGCGACCAGCAGATTGGAATAGTGCGCCCGCGATGATATGAGATATGCCCCATCACAATGCCAAAAGATCCGATTGTAAAATTCGGGATGACTCATGGCAAAGAGGAGTTCTTTGGAGGGCAAAGCCCTCCAAACCTCCCATCTGTGTAACTCCTATCATGCTATTATTTCCCGCTATGATAAACCATTCCGAATCATTGCCAAACTGGCTGGCCCACCGCGCCGCCGTGCTGCCCGATCAGTTGGCGTTGCTGGCCGCCGGCAGGCGCTGGAGCTTCGCCGCGCTCGATCGCTGGGCCACCGGCATGGCGCGCGGGCTGCTGGCGCTGGGCGTGGCTCGCGGAGATCGGGTGGCGCTGCTGCTGCGCAATAGCCCGGAGTTTGTCGCGCTAGCGCACGCCGCACCCCGCGCTAGCCTGACGCTCGTGCCGTTGAACACACGCCTAGCCGCGCCTGAGCTGGCCTGGCAGATAGCGGATGCCGGCGCGCGGCTGCTGATCCACGATTCCGACACCGCCGCGCTGGCCGCGGCCGCGCTCAGGCAGTTGACCGATGATCGCTCAGTGGCCGCTGTGGACGTCGCGAGGCTGCCCGACGCGCCCGCGCATGCGATCGAACTGCGCGGCTCGATCGATCTCGACCAAATCTACACTATCATGTATACATCGGGCACTACCGGCCGCCCCAAGGGCGCGCAGCTGACGTATGGCAACTACTGGTGGAGCGCGGTCGGCTCGGCGCTGAATCTGGGCAGCCACATCGACGATCGCTGGCTGGCCGTGCTGCCGCTGTTTCATGTCGGTGGGCTGTCGATCCTGGTGCGCTCAGTCGTCTATGGTATCCCGGCCGTGGTTCATCCATCCTTCGATCCGGCCACCGCCAACCGCGCGATCGACGAAGATGGCATCACGATCGTGTCAGTGGTCAGCGCGATGCTCCAGCGCATGCTCGAGGAGCGCGGCGCGCGGCCCTACCCCGCGGCGCTGCGCTGCGTGCTGCTGGGCGGCGGCCCGGCCCCGCAGCCGCTGCTCGAGGCCTGCGCCGCGCGTGGCGTTCCGGTGGTGCAGACCTATGGCCTGACCGAGACCGCCTCGCAGGTCGCCACGCTTGCGCCCGCCGATGCGCTGCGTAAGCTTGGCTCGGCCGGCCAGCCGCTGCTGCCCACCGAGCTGCGGATAGCCGGCGCCGGCGATGTCGGCGAGATCCTGGTGCGTGGGCCGACGGTCATGCGCGGCTATATCAATCGGCCAGAGGAGACCGCCCAGACGCTGCGCGATGGCTGGCTGCATACGGGCGATCTGGGCTACCTGGATGGTGAAGGCTACCTGTACGTCGTCAGCCGCCGCCACGATCTGATCATCTCCGGCGGCGAGAATATCTACCCGGCCGAGGTCGAGTCGGTGCTGCTGTCGCACCCGGCGGTTGAGGAGGCCGTGGTCGTGGGTGTGCCCGACCCGCGCTGGGGCCAGGTTCCGGCGGCGGCGGTCAAGCTGCGGCCCGATGCGCGCGTGGGCGAGGCCGAACTGATCGACTTCTGTCGGCAGCATCTGGCCGGCTATAAAGTCCCCAGGCTGGTGCGTTTCCTCGCCACCCTGCCGCGCAACGCAACTGGCAAGCTGCTGCGTGATGAGATCAAATCGGCCTTAGCTACACAGTGATCGCCCCAATTTAGATGCCCAGCCGCGTCTTAGTCTGCTCCAGAATTTCGGTCATAGCGCCCCTCGATTTTGTTTGATGGCACACATCCTGCAATTCCTAGGGTTTGTAAGACGAATCGAGCGATCTGAGCAAATTTGTAGCTCTCAATTCGTTCATACTATAGAACCTATCGCCGCTGGCGTACGTTCTATATAATCAAAGCACTCGATTACGTCGCCGGACTGGAGGCAGACATGAACACTTTTGTCGCGACATTTATGTTCAACACATTTGCGGGCATCCTTGCGCCATTTCGCCGGGCGCAAGCCCCACGCGCGACAAAGGCCGCTGCTACCCCGGCAGCTATGGATGCCGCCACCTATGCCGCGATGGTCGCCGAAGCCGAGCGGATCGCCGCGCCGTACCGGGCGCATATCGCCCAGCAGCTCGCGGTGCCCTCGCCGCCCGACGCCGACCGGCCGAAAAGTGATTTCCCCGAGGTGGAGGCGCTGCTCGCGCGCGCCGGTCTGCTCACCTGGTGACGAAAGACCAACGACCAAAGACGAAGGACCAAGGCAGGCTATGCCTTGGTCCTTCGTCTTTGGTCGTTGGTCAGGGCGTCAGCCGCGTCAAGTCGCGCGGGAACAGCGTGGTCTCGCGGATGTTCGGCGCCTCGACTAGCCGGGCCACCCAGCGCTCCAACCCGATCGCGAAGCCGCCGTGCGGCGGCATGCCATACTTGAACGCCTCCAGGTAGCCCCCGAACGACTCAGGGTTCATGCTGCGGCCCGCCAGCGCCGACAGATAGTCCTCGTAGCGGTGCAGCCGCTGGGCGCCCGACACCAGTTCCAACCCGCGGAACAGCAGGTCGAAGCCGCGCGACGAGCCGGGCCGTTCGGGATCGGGATGCGTGTAGAACGCGCGCTTGGCTGTCGGGTAGCCCCAGACAAACAGAAAATCCGAGCCGTGCTCGCGGCTGGCCCACTCGCCTAGCCAGCGCTCGTGGGTGGGTGCCAGGTCTGGTTCGCCGCGCGCATCTTCTCCGCTGGCCCTCGAAAAGAGGTCGAGCGCCTCGGCAAAATGGATCGATGGGATGGCGCGCGGCGCCTTTGGCAGCTGGAGCGGCGCGCCGCGCGCACCCAGCAGCGCCAGCGCGTCGGGTGCCTGTTCGTGAATCGCGGCAATCATGCCTTCCAGCACGCGATTGAGCGTCTCCATCACGTCGAAATGATCGCGGATGAAGCCCTGCTCGACATCCAGCGAGACAAACTCGTTGATGTGGCGCGGCGTATCGTGCGGCTCGGCCCGAAACGCCGGGCCGACCTCGAACACTCGCTCGAACACGCCAACCATGATTTGCTTGTAGAGCTGCGGGCTTTGC
>DATFXE010000573.1:0-3912 GCA_035258585.1 Roseiflexaceae bacterium
AGATGGCCGGCGCGGGCCTATGGACCAGCGCGAGCGACCTGGCGCTGTTGGCGGTCGAGATACAGCGCGCCTACGCCGGCCAGCCCAGCAACTTCCTGAAAAAGCCGATCGTCGAGCAGGCGCTGACGCCGCAAGTCGACGAGCACTTTGGGCTTGGCACGCAGCTGGAGGGCACCGGCGCGACGCGGCGCTTCGGGCATGGCGGCGATAACATTGGCTACAAATGCCTGACCACCGCATATGCCGAGCGCGGGATGGGAGCGGTAGTGCTGACCAACGGCGACGACGGTTACTGGGTGGCGCTCGATTTACTGCGCGCGATCGCCCAGGAGTACCACTGGCCCGATTACTTGCCGAACCATACCGCGATCCATCTCCGCCCGCAGCTCAACAACGCATACACCGGCGCGTACCAACTGCACTCCAACCTGACGATCGAGATCGTTGGGCGAGCTGGCCGCCTGTACCTGACGGCGAGCGGCCAGGCGCCGTTCGAGCTGCTGCCATCTGCCGAGACGACGTTCTTCGCCCCGGCACTGAATAGCGAGATTAGCTTTACCCGAAACGACGACGGCGAAGTCGCCGGCCTGACGCTCACGCAGGAGGGCCGGGATCTGCATGCCAACAAGGTGCGCCAGCAATGAGCGACCAGCGCCTGACAATCAATGTGCTTGGCGCCGGCCCCGGCGGGCTGTACGCCGCGCTGCTGCTGAAGAAGGCACACCCCGATTGGACCATCTCGGTCGCGGAGCGTAACCCGCCCGGCGCCACGTACGGTTGGGGCGTGGTCTTCTCCGACCAGACGCTGGCGTCGTTCCGTGAGGCCGACGAGCCAAGCTTTACAGAGATTACCGACAGCTTTGTCACCTGGGATGCCATCGACATCTATCTGGGCGATCAACTGGCCCGCTGCGGTGGCCATCGCTTCGCCGGGCTGGCGCGCCGCCACCTGCTGGATATCCTGGCGCGGCGCTGCGCCGAGCTAGGCGTACCGGTGCATTTTCAGACCGAGATCGACGACATCGCGGCGCTCACGCAGGCCGATCTGCTGATCGCTGCCGACGGCGTCAACAGCAAGACTCGCGCGGCCTTCGCCGAGCACTTCCAGCCCAGCTTGACCGAAGGGAGCACACGCTTCATCTGGTTCGGAACCGACATGTTGCTCGATTCATTCACCTTCGTCTTCCGCGAAAATGAGCACGGCCTGTTCACCGTCCACGCCTATCCATTCGACGGAACGACCGGCACATTTATCGTGGAATGCGGCGAACAGACCTGGCGGCGTGCCGGGCTGGATCAGGCCGACGAGGCCGGCAGCCTGGCCTATTGCCAGAAGCTGTTCGCCGATCGTCTGCGCGGATGCAGGCTTATGTCAAATTACTCGCGCTGGCTCCGCTTCACCACCGTCAAGAATGCCCGCTGGTGGCACCAGAACGTCGTGCTGCTGGGCGACGCGGCGCACACGGCGCATTTCTCGATTGGCTCGGGCACCAAGCTGGCGATGGAGGATGCGATCGCGTTGGCGCAGGCCTTCAAGCGTACAGGCACGATATATCGTACCCATACAATGATCGAGGAGGGGCTCACGCAGTTCGAGCTCACCCGCAAGCCCAGGGTCGAGGCGCTCCAACGCGCGGCGGCTGAGAGCCAGGAGTACTTCGAGCACGTGGCGCGCTACCGCCATTTCGCGCCGATTCAGTTTGCCCTCCATCTGCTGACTCGCAGCGGCCGAATTACGCATGACAACCTGCGCCAGCGCGACCCCGATTTTGTTAGCCAGGCCGATCGCTGGTTTACCGAGTCAGCGGACGAAGAACTAACGTTCGAACGTTCGAACGTTCAAACAGCCTGGCCTGAGCGTGGCGAAGGGTTCAAACGTTTCCTGGCTCCACCGCCGATGTGGGCACCACTCGCGCTGCGCGGCGCCGTGCTCAAGAATCGGATCGCGCTCTCGGCGCGGCCTGCCTACTCCGCCAGCGATGGGGTGCCGGGCGACGAGCTGGCAGCCTCGCTGCTCGAGTGCGCCCGCGGCGGGGCCGGGCTCGTCGTAACCGAACCAGTGGCGGTGGCGCCGGAAGGCCGGATCACGCCCGGCTGCGCGGGTATGTACTGCCCTGACCACGCCTCGGCGTGGGCGCGCGTCGTCGCGGCGATCCACGACCAATCGGCAGCGCGCGTGGCGCTGCAACTCTCGCACGCTGGGCGGCGCGGGGCCACCCGTCCGCGCACGCGCGGAACCGACATCCCGCTGCGCGAGGGCGCATGGCCATTGATCGCCGCATCACTGGTCCCATACACTCCCAGCAGCCAGACCCCACGCGCCATGGACTGCGCCGATATGCAGCGCATGCGCGAGGCATTTGTGCAGGCCGTGCGCATGGCCGAACAGGCCGGCTTCGATATGCTGCTGCTGAACGCGGCCCAGGGCTATCTGCTGAGCAGCTTTCTTTCGCCGCTCACAAACCGACGCGAGGATGGCTACGGCGGCACACTCGAGCAGCGCTTGCGCTTCCCGCTCGAGATCTACGACGCAGTACGCGCGGCATGGCCGGAACAGAGACCGATCGGTGTCGCGATCAACGCCAGCGACTGGGCGCGCGGAGGTATCGAGATCGATGATGCGATTACAATCGCCCGCGCGCTGACCAGCCGCGGCTGTGACCTGATCGCCGTCTGCGCCGGGCAGACCACCCCGCACGCGCAGCCCAATTATGACCCGAGCACGCTGGCGCAATACAGCGACCTGCTGCGCAACGAGACCGGCGCGCGCACGCTAGCGACCGGCTACCTAACCAGCACCGACCAGGTTAACACGCTGCTCGCGGGCGGAAGGGCCGATCTGTGTATGTTTTATCCTAAAGAGTAGGTGAGCTACTACCCGGGGTTTGGGGTGCTGGCCGGCGGCGAAGCCACCGGCCAGCACCCCAAACCCCGGGTGGCGAGGTTCAGGAGAGGCCTGAGGCTCCTCCTGAACCTCCCCGTCCAGCTACATTGTAATAGAGCAAACATTGTATGAATGAATCGCACCTACCACTCTATAACCGAGTTGCGCTCGTCACGGGCGCAAGCCGCGGGATCGGGCGTGCGATCGCGCTGGCGCTGGCCGCGGCCGGCGCCGACGTGGCTGTGAGCGCGCGCGGCCAGGCTGAGCTGGAGCAGCTGGCCGCCGAGATCGGCGTATCCGGCCGCCAGGCTCTCGTGCTGGTCTGCGATGTCGCCGACCCGGCCGATGTCGAGCGCATGGCCGCCGAGATCGCAGCGAAATATGGCGGCGTAGACATCCTGGTGAACAACGCCGGCGCCGCAGCCAGCCACAAGTTGGTCGGCCACCCCGACGAGCTGTGGCACCGCATGCTGGCGGTCAATTTGACCGGCGCCTACTATGTAACCAAGGCGATCGTCCCGCTTATGCTTGGGCGCGGTGGTGGCCGAATTATCATGATCGCGTCGGTCGCCGCCAAAAGCGGCGCGCGCTACATCGCAGCCTACACCGCCGCCAAGCATGGCGTGCTTGGGCTGACTCGCGCGCTGGCGGCCGAGCTGGTCGGCTCCGGCATCACCGTCAACGCGATCTGCCCCGGCTACGTCGACACGCCGATGACCGACGGCACGATCGCCAATATGCTGGATCGCACGCGGATGAGCGAGGCGCAGGCCCGCGCCGCGTTGGAGCAGCTGAATCCGCAGCGCCGCCTGATCGCGCCGGAGGAGGTGGCCGCCCTGGCGGTCTACCTGGCCCAGGATATCAGCAAGGGCATCACTGGGCAGGCGATCAATGTGGATGGCGGGGCGGTGATGTTCTAACAGCACGCAGTAGGCAGTAGGCAGCAAGCAGTCGTCAATGAATTTCATCGAATCGCGGCATGACTGCCGACTACCATCTGCCTACTGCGTACTGCCGCCTGCCTAGTG
>DATFXE010000574.1:0-9270 GCA_035258585.1 Roseiflexaceae bacterium
CAGAACCGCGGAACCAGTGAGCAGCGGTTCTGCGGTTCCACGGATGCTACATTATCTACGATGCGAAGCCACAGTTGCCTTTCAAATTTGCGTTTTTGCAAGAGCTTGATCACTATCCGGTAACCTGGCTTATAGCGGCAGCCCGGCGCGCCGCTTCCACGTGCTCGTCCAGTGCCGCACGCGTTCGAGCCGCAAGCCCGAGCCAGGGCGCGCCGCTCGTGGCGCCAGGTCGCGCAGCATCACAGCGCCGGCCCAGGCGTAGAAGAGCGCCAGATCGCCCAGCGGCCCGGTGACCTGCTCGTAGCCGCGGAGGTAGGCCCGCGCGAGGATCTGGCGGAACACCGCGATGTGCGGCCCGCGCGGCCAGGATGGCTCGATCGCCAGGATCGAGTGGCTGCGCGCCACGTCGGCGCGCGGGTCGCCCACACGCGCATTGGCCCAATCCAGCACGGCGGTCATCCGTCGACCATCGGTCATAACGTTGAGCGGGTGGTAGTCGAGATGCAGCAGCCGCGTCGCGCGCGCGGCCACCGCTCGCAGACGCTGGTGCAGGGCCGCCTCGTTCGCGCCGGCCCAGACGATCCAATCGTCGGGCGGCAGCTCAGGGTCGGGGGCCGGCGCGACGGCATGGATCTTGGCCTGCATGCGCCCGAATTCCTGCCCCAGGCGCCAAATGCGCCCAGGCTGGCGTTGCAGCGTGCGGATCAGCGGCTCGCCTTCGCACCAGCCCAGCAGCAGCGCCGGCCGATCGCGCCAGCTGCCGGCCGCATAGATGGCCGGGACGGGCAGCTCGCCCGCTGCCGCCGCGCGCATGGCCGCGATCTCGCGCCGGTAGGTGGCCGCCTGCTCGGCGCGGAACACGCGCAGGGCGTAGAGCTGCCCGCCGTGAGATATGCGCCAGATCGCGGTATCGGCTCCGCCCGAGACAGGCTTCGCTTCCGCCGCACCTGTTATCCCCAGCGCCGCCAGGATGGACTGTGGGTCGAGGTCGTGCTGTTCGGGCAAGGGCTGGCCTCTTACTGATACGTGCATTGATTTGGCATATTTGGTGGGGGTGCGGGGGCGGCCGGGTGCCCTCTGGGCGTCGCCCCCGCACCCCCACCTCTGAGGAGGTCTGGAGGGGGCCTTCGGCCCCTCCAGACCTCCCCAGAAAGAATATTCCGTGTCTGTGTACGGATCAGTAATGTAGTAGGCAGTCGGCAGTCGGCAGTACGCGGTGATGCTGCCGACTGCCGACTGCCTTCCGCCGACTGCCTTCCGCCGCTCACTCATGGCTCGCGCACATAGCGCGCCCGCCGGCCGATGACGTCGAAGCCAAGCCAGGTGTACACCCGCGCCGCGCGGGGGTTGTTCACATTCACGTCGAGCATCACGTGCTCGGCCCCGGCCGCCTGGAAGCGCCGCAGCGCCTCGACCACCAGCGCCGCGCCCAGTCCGCGGCCGCGCCAGGACGGATGTGTGCCGACCTGAACGATCCAGGCGTCGTCGCACACGATGAAGCCAACCGGCTGCTCGCCTTGTTTCGCCAGCAGCGACATCTGCGGGTGAAACCCTGTATCGCCAGTCGCCCATTCGATCCACCGCTCGGCGCTCCAGCCGGGGAAGCCCGGCCGCTCGCGAAACGATGCCTGGTAGGCTTCGAAGAACTGCCCAGCCAGCGCGGGCGTCCAGGTCGCTATCGTGACACCGCGAGGAAAGGGCGCCTCGGGTAGCGCGGTTCGAAGGTCGCGCCGCATGACGTCTTCGGCGAACTCCTGGGTGAAGCCGTGCCGCCGATATAGCCGCTCGGCCGCAGGCGTCAGCGCTTCGGTCGTCAAGCGCAGCATGTGCTGCCGATCGCCGGCCGCACCCGCCAGTAGCGCGCGCCCCTTGGCGACGCTCCAGGCCATCAGGAAGCCGCCAAGCCCGCGCCCGCGATCGCCAGGGTGGACCTGGCCGAGGATATTGGCGCGCTTCTCCTGCTGCGTCTGCTCGTGCCACACCGCCGCGCACGCGGCCAGCCGCCCACCTGCCTCGAAGGCGCCGATAGTGGCGCCCGCGCTGCCATCGCGCAGATAGCTATCGGTGCCGATCATAGACTGGCCGCCGTCCGCGGCCTGGCAGGCCGCCGACAGAGCTGCAATCGCACCCTGATCGGCTGGCTGTAGCGGCCGCCAGGTAAGGCCGGCGATTGCGGGAGGGGTCGGTATGGTATCCTGATCGGTCATTTTTTCGCTCCGAGAATGTGACAAGGCTTTATCAAGGCTTTATCGATGGCATATATTGCTTTACGGTGTTTCATGACTCATCCCGGATATTCCAAACGGTTTCTTTGGCATTGCAATGGGGTCTGTACAGTGAACACGCATCTGCCGCCTACCAATCTGCCGGTGGTGCAGGGCATTTTGGGCCGCGCAGCGGCCCAAAATGCCCTGCACCACCAATGTATTTTGTGGCTGCAAGGGCGTAGGAATGCGCCGCAGCGCATTCCTACGCCCTTGCAGCCACCTTGTTAAGTACGGGATGACTTATGAAACGCTGATTCTCAACGCCGATCATCAAAAACACCAACCCCTAACCCCCGCGCTAGTGGCCGGCGCTCTGGTAGTTGCGCATCTCGCGGTGGAAGATGTACAGCGCCACGAGCAGCCATATGATCCCGGCCAGCGGCGCCGCATAGGCGAAGAGCGGATTCACCAGCAGCTCTCCGGTGCGCCCCAGCAGCACCACTGCGGGAAAGTAGGCCATAAACGCCAACGGCACTCCGAACGTCAGCAGAAATTCGAGCACATTGCCAAAGATCGTGAGCGGGTAGTTGGCGAAGTTACTGAATATGGTATCCAGCACAAACATGAAGGCGTTCGCGCTGAGGAAACGGAACGCGAGCGCGCTGAACAGCACCCGCAGCGCCAGCTCGATCAGCGCGCCGCCGAGCAGCGCCAGTACCAGGTACAGCAGAGCCAGCGGCGTCCAGGCAATCGCCACCAGCGAAGTTGCCGCCACGAACAGCACCAGGCCGCCGATCAGGTCGCCGAGAATGCTGATATGGACGCGCTCGCACAGCAGTTGCAGCAGCGGCGGCACCGGCCGCACCAAATAGCGGTCGAATTCGCCCTGGCGCACCTTCCATTCCAGGTTGTAGAGTCCTCCGGTGATCGCGCCATTGAGCGCGTGCATGGTCAGGCGCAGGCCGTACAGGAAGGCCACTTCGCCAAGCGTCCAGCCGGCGACCACCTGGAAGCGCGAGAGCACGACCCAGATAAAGGCGAAGCCGGTACACTGGTACACAACACCCATCATGACCATGATCAGGAAGTTGGCGCGGTACTGCAGCTCGCTGCGCACGCTGGCCAACCACATGCTGAACGTGATGCCGATCGTGGTCACGCTAGCCTCCCTGGATGATCACACGTCGCATCGCGCGTTGCCAGACCAGCCATGCGATGCCAAACAGCGCGGCGACCCAAAACAGCTGCAAGCCCAGCGCGCCTGCTACACCCTGCGGCGGCGCCTGCCCCATATACAGCGAGAGCGGAATAAAGGCCTGGGCCTGAAACGGCAGCCAATCGGCTATGTGCCGCAGCAGCGGTGGAAAGAACCACAGCGGGACCAGCGCGCCCGCGAAAAACAGGCTCACGAAATCGTAGATCGCCTGAATGCCACCCGTCTGGAGCGTCCAGAAGCCGATCAGGCCCATCAGCATGCCCATCAGCGCGGTGACGATATACGCGAGCACCATGCTGACGAGGTAGAGCAGCGCGGCGCTCGCCGATGCGGGCGGCTCCATGCCGCCGGCGATCAGCGCCAGGGGCAAGGCGATCAGCAAAAAGGGCGCAAACGCGGCGGTCGCGCCGACCTGATTCGCCAGCAACTGCCCGAGGAACGGCACTGGCCGCGCCAGGTCGATCGCGATCTGGCCCTCGCGGATACGTTCCTGGATAAGCCAGGCCAGCATTGGGAAGATCAGCCACATCTGAAGGTTCGCCAGCGTCACGAAGCTGATCACATGCCGCAGCTCGACCCCGTCGACGACGTCGCGGCCAGCGTACACCGCGGTCCAGACCACCTTCAGCAGAAAGATCTTGAGCAGCAGCCCGACCAGCTCCATGGCGAGATTGACCCGGTAGGTGTAGGCCATCTGGAACCACAGATTGACGATCTGGATGTAGGCCGGCAGGTTGGAGGCCGAATGCTTCATATAGCTTTCCCATCTGGATTAGGAGTTACGCGGAGGTTTGGAGAGCAAAGCCCTCCAAAGAGCCCCTTTCTATCTCTACCCACCTGTGGCGGCTTTGCCGCCACAGGTGGGTAGAGATAGAAGATTCTCGGGGGCCAGCGGCCCCCGCGCCCCTGCTAAAACGCCAACTGCGTAAGTCCCAAGCTATAGAACCACCTGGCGCTCCTCATAGATCTGCCGGATGACATCCTCGAGCTCCGGCTCGACGATCGAGAGATCGCTGATTGGGTAGCGCGCGCTGACGGCGGCGATCAAGGTGTGGGCAGCCACGCTGGCCGGGTCGAAGCGCAGCCAGGCCTTGCCCTCCTCCCAGCGCACGAACTCGGCCCCCGGCACCTCAAGTGGCTGCTGCTCGAGCGGTGGGTTGGTTCCGTTGGGTGCGAATTGCACGGCCAGCAGACGATGTGGCGCGTAGGCCGTCTTGAGCCGCGCGATCGGGCCGTCGTAGAGCACCTTGCCCCGGTCGATCAGGATGATCCGCCGGCACAGGCGCTCGACATCGCCCAGGTCATGGGTCGTGAGAATCACGGTGGTGCGCCGGTCGCGGTTCAGCACCTCGATGAAGCTGCGAATGCGCTCCTTGGCCAGCACATCCAGGCCGACCGTCGGCTCGTCGAGGTAGACGATCGGCGGGTCGTAGATCAGGGCCGCCGCCAGGTCGCCGCGCATGCGCTGGCCGAGGCTGAGCTGGCGCACCGGCGTGCTGATAAAGTCGTCCAGGTCGAGCAGCTCGCGGAAGCGCGCCAGGTTGGCTTCGTAGCGCGCGCGCTCGACTCGATACATCTTGGCAATCAGCTTGAACGACTCGATCAAGGGGAGATCCCACCAGAGCTGGCTGCGCTGGCCGAACACGACGCCGATGTTGAGCGCATTCTGCTCGCGCTGGCGCCAGGGAACCAGCCCGGCTACCTCGACGGTACCCGACGTCGGCGTCAAGATGCCGGTGAGCATTTTGATCGTCGTCGACTTGCCGGCGCCGTTTGGGCCGATATAGCCAAGCAGCTCGCCCTCGTCGACGCTGAAGCTGACGCCGTCGACCGCGCGCTTGAGCGTGTACTCGCGTGTGAGCAGGGTGCGCAGGCCGCCCAGCAGGCCCGGCTGGCGCTTGGGCGTGCGAAATTCCTTGGAAACATTATCACAGACCACGATCGGCGCCATTTAGCTTAATCTCATTCGCGATACGGCTGGCTTACTCAGGTGGGAGGTTTGGAGGGCGAGGCCCTCCAAGATGCATTTGTTTTGTGGGTCGTTCGGGCGGCTTTGCCGCCCGAACGACCCACAAAAAAGCAACCTCTTGAAATAACGAAAGAGTGTTGGTATCGGTGCGCCGATTATATCATTGCCTCGATTGGGAAACATCGGACCAATTGACGACCTGGCATGCGCGAGTGTTCGTCAACTCGTCGCACTGGTGTAGCGCCGGAGGCCAGCGCGCCATATGAGGACCACGAGGCCGATCGCGCCGCCTATTGCGCCGCTGACGAGCAGCGGCGCCCTCTTCCCGATCCGGAACGTGATGTGTTTGAACCGGGGTATAATAGCCACTGCCGCCCTACTAGCGCTCACCCTGATCATTCAGGATGGGCTGCATCAAGGAGATCGTTTATGAGTGAAGATAAACCGCCGGCGAACGCCAGCTACGATCACCAGTTTGGCTTCAACACTCGCGCGCTGCACGCCGGCCAGCGGCCCGACCCGGTGACGGGCGCACGCGCCGTGCCGATCTATCAGACCACCTCGTACGTGTTCGAGGACACCGAGCACGCCGCGAATCTCTTCAACCTCCAGCGCTTCGGCAATATCTACACGCGGATCATGAACCCCACCACCGCGGTGTTCGAGGAGCGAATCGCCGCGCTGGAGGGCGGCGTGGGCGCGCTGGCGGTGGCCAGCGGCCAGGCCGCACAGCTGATCGCGCTGGCCGGGCTGCTCCAGGCCGGCGACGAGATCGTGGCCGCCAGCACGCTCTACGGCGGAACCTACACCCAGTTCGACGTCAGCCTGCGGCGCTTTGGGATCGACACTGTGTTCGTGGATCCGGATGAACCCGACAATTTCCGGCGCGCGATCACCCCAAAGACCAAAGTGCTCTACGGCGAGACGATCGGCAACCCGCGCATCAACGTGCTGGACATCGCCGCGGTGGCCGAGATCGCGCACGCCGCCAAAATCCCGCTGATGATCGACAACACTTTCGCCTCGCCCTACCTGTGCCGGCCGATCGAGCACGGCGCCGACATAGTGGTCCACTCGGCCACCAAATTCATCGGCGGGCACGGCACCAGCATCGGCGGTGTGATCGTCGACGGCGGGCGCTTCCCGTGGGGAGAAGGCGCTTTCCCGCAGCTGCTGGAGCCGAGCAAGGGCTATCACGGCATCCGCTTCTACGAGACTTTTGGCGATTTCGCCTTTATCATGAAGGCGCGAGTGGAGGGCCTGCGCGACCTGGGGCCGGCGCTGAGCCCATTCAACGCCTTTTTGTTCCTGCAAGGCGTCGAGACGCTCGGTCTGCGGATGGACCGCCATGTCGCCAACACCCGCGTGGTAGCGAGCTTCTTGAAGGAGCACCCGGCCGTCAGCTGGGTCAACTACCCGTCGCTGCCCGATAGCCCCTCCTTCGCACTGGCCCAGCGCTACCTGCCCAAGGGCGCCGGCGCGATCCTGACCTTCGGCATCAGGGGCGGGCTCGAGGCCGGCCGGCGATTTATCGAAAGGCTCCAGCTGTTCTCGCACCTAGCCAACGTCGGCGACGCCAAATCGCTGGTGATCCACCCGGCTTCGACCACCCACCAGCAGCTGAGCGAGGAGGAGCAGCGTGCGGCCGGCGTGCTGCCGGAGATGATCCGGCTCTCGATCGGCCTGGAGGACGCGGAGGATTTGCTGTGGGATTTGGATCAGGCCCTGCACTAATTGCAGATTGCAGATTGTAGATTGCAGATTACGCTTCCCAATCTGCAATCTACAATCTGCAATCTACAATGGAATGAGGATAGACATGTCTATGCAAAGTATCGGCGGCGTCAACGCGAACTCGCCAGTCAACGGCACGCCGTTCGCCACCACTGCCTTCGATCGGCTGCGCATCCTGCGCGAGACGCGCACGATCGCGATGGTTGGGCTGTCGTCGAATCCATTTCGACCCAGCCACTTCGCGGCGATCTATATGCTGGCCGAAGGCTACAACGTCATCCCGGTCAACCCGCGCGAGCGCGAGATCCTCGGGCGGCGTTGCTATGCGTCGCTGCGCGATATCCCGGAAAAGGTCGACCTGGTCGATGTCTTCCGCGATCCGGGCGCCGTGCCGCCGATCGTCGAGGAGGCGATCGCGATCGGCGCGAAAGTGGTCTGGATGCAGCTGGGGGTGATCAACGAGGCCGCTGCGCGGCGGGCGCGCGAGGCCGGGCTGGAGGTGGTGATGGACGCCTGCGTGAAGATCGAGCACGCGCGCTTCTTCGGCGGCCTGAGCACGATCGGCCTGAACACCGGCGTGATCAGCGCCAGGCGGATGGCGCGTTAGCCGACGAAACACCAAGGACCAAGGACGAATGAGCGGCCCGCCATTTGGTCGTTCGTCTTTGGTCCTTGGTCGTGAAAGGGTACGATGCGCTACTCAATCCGGCGAATCGGACTCGGCTCAGCGCTGCGGATGAGCCTGCTGCTCGGCTGGCTGGTCGCGCTCTGCCCGGCGCTCTGCCTGGCCGGGCTGGCCGTCCAGCTGCTGCGGATTCTCAGCCGCGCGCTGGCGCAGGTGCAAACGCTCGACATAACTGTGCTCGGTCAGAAAATTGCGACGATCGACCCACTGGCGCTGCTCCAGCTGCGCGGCACCGCCGATTCGATCGATCGGCTGACGGCCACATCGCTCGGCACATTTCTCCTATTCGCGCTGGTGCTGTTGATCGTGGGTGGGGTGATGTTCGTGGGTGTGGGGCTGCTGGTCAGCATGGCCTATAACCTGATTGCGCCGCTGGTGGGCGGGCTGGAGGTCGAGCTAGAGCGCGGCAACGTCGAAAGTGAGCGCCGGAGCTAGATTCCTAGTACAGCTCGTCGGATTTTCGTTGCTGGTTCGCCTGACGATGGACGATGGACGACAAGGCCATCGTTGGTCGTCTATCGTCTATCGTCTATCGTCAGAACTGGGAAGGGATTTCCACTGAATGTCGCATAACCAGCCGGAGCGCTATTTGCGCTGGGATGCCTGCTACAACGCGCGCGACCTGGGCGGGTACGCTACCGCCGACGGTGAACGGACGCGCTGGGGGGCCGTGGTGCGTGCCGACACCATGAGCCGGCTCACGCCGGCGGGTCGCGCCGCCCTGCTGGCATACGGTGTCCGAACGATCGTCGACCTGCGCCGCTCGACCGAGCTGGAGACCGACCCAAACCCGTTCGCGACGCCGTCGAGCGACGCGGGCGACCTAACATATCTGCACCTGCCGCTCGGCGCAGGCGCCGATCGCGATGGCACCCTGGCAGTCAGAGCCGCCGGGGAAGGCGACGACGCGACGCTGCCGGGGCTGTATCGCCAGGTGATCGACCACTACTGGCGCGGCATCGCCAGCATCATGACAGCCATCGCCACCGCCCAGGAGGGCGCGGTGCTGTTCCACTGCCACGCCGGCAAGGATCGCACCGGCTTGATCGCGGCGCTGCTGCTGGCGCTCGCCGGTGTGCCCAATACAACCATTGCAGAGGACTACGCGCTGAGCCAGATCTATCTCAAGCCGATCTACGAGGAGCGCCTGCGCCAGGAGCTCGACCCGGCGAAACGTGCGCGCATGAGCCGCATGATCAGCGCTGAGTCGGCGACGATGCTGGATATCCTCTCGCATCTCGACACGCGGCACGGCGGCGCCGAGCGATATCTGCTCGCGGCTGGGGTAGCAAGGGCGGATGTAGAGCGATTGCGGCGGCGAATACGCGGATAGCGACGCCGGCTCGTCGGGTTCCAACGCGCCCCAAACCTGTCAGATCGGCGGCGGCCTGATGGCTAGCAACGCAATAGCGTGTGGCCGCCGACCTGACAGGTTTTGTAGTAGCTTTTTGGTGGTATC
>DATFXE010000575.1:0-4995 GCA_035258585.1 Roseiflexaceae bacterium
GGCTCGGATGGATGCGCACGCGCAGCCCCAGCGTGCCGTAGTCGATCTGGCCGTCGGGCGAGCGGTCGGGCGTTGGCTCGTCGCGCAGGCGCCCGTCGGCGAAGTCGTCCCAGAAGCTCTGAATGGCGTCGAACCAGCCGGCGCGCTTCCAGCGCAGCGCGTATGTCAGGTCCGGCCAGGGCGTCGCGACAGCGAGCGAGCCGAAGTTGGGGTGGTCGGGCGCGTATTTCTCGGTGGTCATTGCGATGCCGGCCACCCCCGGCGTCTGTATCCACGTGTTCAGGCACTTGCCCAGCATGCGCGTGCTGGCGTTGCGGTCGAGCAGGGTCACGCCGTCGTAGCCGCAGACGTTCGCCAGGCTGAAGGCCAGCGTCGCGTCGACTGGCGCAGGGCCGGGGTTATGCAGCTTCCACATGAAGATCGCCACCGGCATGCCGCTCAGCTCGGCATCGAGCGGGACCATCGGGTTGAACGCCTCCAAATCGACCTGGAGCGGCAGCCGCTTATCTGCGAAGGCGATCCTGGCAAAAGGGTATTCGCCCTGGAAGGTAGCCGAGTCGAGCCGTGGCAGCCCGGCTTGCTCGGCCGAGGCCAGGCCGTCGGCGCGAGCGTAGGGCGGCTGGAGTCGCGACTCCAGCACCCGCGCGATCGGCTGGCCGCCGCGGGCCTGCGCCCAGATCGCGAAGAAGGTGTAGGGCAGCGTCACGCCCTTGCCGGGCCGGTTGAAGATCTCCCAATCACGCAGTTGGCCGCGCCCGCCCAGCGAGACGGTGCCGGTGCCAATGCCGCCGAGCGGGAACGCGATCTCGCCAAGCGCCTGGCCGCTGAAGCTGCGCTGCGGCCCCTGGCGGTAGAGCTCTTCGCGTGGGTAGGGCAGGTGGGTGGTGGGCACGATCCTTTCTCCTTTGAATATATTGCATGTTGCGTCTTATATAAGAATTGCGGTTGGCAAACGGCTGCTTGTTTACAGCGGTACTTTTCTTTCCTGTTTTCGTTCTGCCGTTGCGCCCGCCGGGCGCAACGGCAGAACGAAAAACTCATGATTGGGAAGTACTAGAGCGAACGCAGGCTAAAGGTGCAACTAATGGGAGATGGCATACACATAATGCGGCAGAGAGGATTAGCCCTTCAGGCCCGTGCGCGTCACGCCGGTGATGAACCAGCGCTGCGCCAGCAGGAAGATCACCAGCACCGGCAGGATCGCGAGCGCCACTGCGGCCATGACCACCGAGGCGTTGCCACTGCCCAAATAGCCGCGCAGCGCAGTGATGCCGAGCGGCAGCGTCATCCGTTCCCAGGTGTTGATGAAAATATAGGGGTTGAAAAAGTTGTTCCAGGTACCGTTGAACGTAATGATCGTCAGCGCCGCCAGCGAAGGGCCGGCCAGCGGGATGGCGATCCGTAGGTAGGCGGTCCAGGGGCCCGCGCCATCGATCTTGGCGGCGTCGAGCAGATCTTGCGGCAGCGTCAGGAAGAACTGGCGCAGCAGAAACACGCCGAACGCGCTGGTCAGGCCGGGCAGGATCAGCGCCAGGTGGCTATCGACCAGTCCGAGCCTGCGCATGATAATGAAGATCGGGATGATCGTCACCTGGCCCGGCACCATCAGCGAGGCCAGCAGCAGAACGAACAGCAGATTGCGGCCGGGGAAGCGTAGCCGGGCGAACGCGAAGCCGGCCATCGAGCAGGTGATCAACTGGCCGAGTGTCACAAAGAAGGTGACTTTGATGCTGTTGAGCGCAAAGGCCACGATCGGAACCGAGGAGCTGAAGACCGCTGCATAGTTCTCGAAGCGCCAATCCGTCGGCAGCCAGGCAGGCGGCAGCTTGTAGGACTCGGCGGCGGGCCGCAACGAGGTCGAGAACATCCACAGGAATGGCAAGATCATCACGATCGCGCCGAGGCCGAGCAGCACAATTGCTGCCCAATCGAGCAGCTTGCTTGCGCTAAAGGCCCGCCGCCGCACCGTGCTGGATGTTCTGATCTGAGTGGTAGTTGCCATGGGTGGTCCTCGTCTTCAAGTTCCAGGGCAGGAGACACGAGACACGAGACACGAGACAGAATCTCTTGTCTCTTGTCTCCTGTCTCTCGTCTTCTGTCTCGTCACTCGTCACTCATAATGCACCCAGCGCTGGCCCAAGCGAAACTGGATCAGCGTCAAGATCATAATGATCACGAACAGCGTGATCGCGACCGCCGAGGCGTAGCCCATCTGGAACTGTTGGAATGCCGTCTCGACGATGTACATCACCAGGCTGCGGCTGGCATCGCCCGGCCCGCCGTTGGTCAGCGCGATGATCGAGTCGAACACCTGCAGCGCGCCGATCATATAGATGATCAGGTTGAAGAATAGCGTCGGCGTGATCAGCGGCAGCGTGATACGGCGAAACAGTTGCCAGCGGTTGGCGCCATCCAGCTGGGCCGACTCGTAGTACTCCGGGGAGATATTCTGCAGGCCGGCCAGGAACACCAGCATCGCGAAGCCGGTGTTCTTCCAGACATCGAGAATGATGATCGACGGCATTACCCAGCGCGTGTTGCTGAGCCAGGGAATCGGCTCGACATGCAGGAAGCTCAGGTAGTAGTTGATGATGCCGGTGTCTTTCTGGTACAGGAACTGCCAGATGATCGCGCAGTAGACCAGCGCCACCAGGGTTGGGAAGAAGTAGGCCGTGCGAAACAGGTAGCGCAGCAGCGCCGGCATGCGCCGGTTGATCAGCACGGCCAGCCCCAACCCCACGCTGATATTGAAGGTGACGGCGAACAGCGTGAAGATAAAGGTGTTGAAGTAAACAGTGCGCAGACGCGGGTCGCTCAGCAGCTGGGTGTAGTTGGCCAGACCGACGAACTTGGCCGGGCTGAGCATATCGTAGCTGGTGAAGCTGATGCCGATCGCCGCCAGGATCGGCCCGATCACGAAGGTCGTATAGCCCAGGAAGGTCGGCAGGATGAATAGGTAACCGGCCAGGGCTTCGCGCTGGCTCTCCTTCGAGAGCCAGCTGCGCGGCAGCGTCCGTGCGATCGATCGCGCCATTGCACCTCTCCTGACAGACGAATGACGAAAGACCAAGGACGAAAGATAGCGCCGAAATCCCTTCGTCGTTTGTCTTTCGTCCTTCGTCATCTGCGCAAGATGACCGTGTCAAGCGGCTTTCTCTATCCAGTTTTCAGCTTGGCCATCGCCGCCGACAATTCCTCGTGCGCGGCCTTCATACCGGCCTCGGGCGTGGCCGCGCCGCTCATGATCTCGCCCATATGGCGCATGAAGATCGACTCGACCTCGTTGAAGTTGGCCGGGCTGGGCACCGGCTTGGTATCCTTCAGCGTATCATAATAGATCTTTGAGTTGGCCGGGAACTTGAGGAACGCCGGGCTCTCGGCCACCGAGCGGCGCGCCGGTATCGCCACACCTGCCTCGGCCGAGGCCTGGATCGTCTCTTTGCTGGTCAGCTCCTTGATCAGCTCCCACGCCAGCGCGCCGTTCTTGGTCTCCTTGGCGATGCCCCAGCCGCCGACGCCGAAGACATGCGTCTGCGCCGCCTTCTTCGGCCAATACTGCACATCGAAATCGCGGAAGTTATTGGCGATGAATCCCTGGATCGGCCAGTGCCCCCATCCGCCCATAGCTATCTTGCCAGCCGGGAATAGGTTGTCGGGGTTGGCGCCCTCCACTGCGGGCGCGACCTTGTGAACCTGTACCAGATCATGCACAAACGTGACCGCTTCGATCACCTTCGGGTCGTTCAAGTTCGAGTCGGTCCAGTCGGCATTCAGCTGGGTGGTACCGTTGGTCAGCAGCCAGGGCTGCAGGCCAAAGTTGAAATTCGGAATACCGAAGCCGAAAACTTGATCCGCGCCGCTGCCTGTGGTCAACTTCTTGGCGATCGCCAGGAAGTCATCCCATGTCCAATCCGGCTTGGGCGGCTCGATCCCAGCATCCTTGAAGATCTTGGTATTATAGTATATGACCATATTGTTCCACGAATGCGGGATGTACCAGGTCTTGCCGTCGATCTTGAACGGCGCGATCAGCGCCGGATCGACATCGTCGGTGAGCTCTTTGGCGCTGGGATCATTGGCGACAAACTCGTCGAGCGGCTGGAGCAGCCCCTTCTTAACCAGCAGCCGCGCGCCCTCGATCGCGATGTTGATGATGTCGGGCGATTGGCCACCGGCCACCTGCGTGGTGATCTTGTTCGAGTATTCCGACCAGGTGGTGACCGGCGTGAAGTTGTCGTTGATCGTGACGTTGGGATATTTCTTCTTGAAACGAGCGTGGGCGTCGGCATAGATCTTCTTGTCGGCGTTGCCGCCGAAATCGAAGATCGTCAGCGTGGCCGTGGTGTCGCCCGCTGGCGCGCCGCTGGCGCCTCCAGCCGCTGGCGCGGCGGCAGGCGCGCCGCCACAGGCAGCCAGCAGCGCGGCCATGCTGCTGGCGCCAGCCAGTTTGAGGAAGTCGCGTCGGGATGGCGTGCGTCTGGTGCCGTCCATGGGGGCCTCCTTACCGGATAATCTTTCGGTCGAACAGCACGCCGATTATAAACGTAAAGCTTTGATAAGTCAAGAAAGTTTAGATATAAGTTTAGCACTGTTCAAGCGATTCTCTAGCTATACATAAGGCTTAGGAGTTACCCAGTTGGGAGGTTTGGAGGGCTTTGCCCTCCAAAGAACTCCTCTTTCCGCGCACCCCTGGCGGCAAAGCCGCCAGGGGTGCGCGGAAAGGAAGGTGCTCGGGGGCCTGTGGCCCCGGGTACCCTCTGGGTGACCCCCGCTAAAACGCCAACTGCGTAAGTCCTAAGGCTATTGGCAACTTGACAGTTGATGGGGTGGAAGTTTGAAGACGGGAGCGCAGCCCCGCCCCCAAACCCCCACCCCTGCCAACTGACTGTAAGGCATGTTTCAAACATACTTTACGCTTTGGGTGGGGGTCTGGGGGCGGCGCAGCCGCCCCCAAACCCCCACCATTGGGGAGGTGTGGAGGGGCCTTCGGCCCCT
>DATFXE010000576.1:0-3295 GCA_035258585.1 Roseiflexaceae bacterium
ATCGCCACTTTGATGCCACGACCGCTCTGCTCGACCAGCTGCAATAGCCGGCGGCAGCGCTTGTTGAGCCGCTCCTCGTTCGGGCCGTACCAGGTGCAGATCAGCGCGTCGATACCCGCATCGTCGGCCTGCTGGATGTGACGCAGCAGGACCTTGTCATCGCCACCGCTGTACTTTGGTGCTGCGACATCGCTCATCCTGTCGTAGCTCCAGTCGCTCATCTCATACCAGGGGTAGTAGAACGCCATCACCGGCCGGTCGGACGCCGCACGCGCGGGGGCCGCACCCTGCGGCGCGGCCAGCGTGAGAGCGAAGATCAGCAGACCGAGCCAGACGAACGGCCGGCGAATGGAACGAATACGCATGGCACCTCCTTCGAATAGAGTGCTCCTTGGCGGAGCTGGAATGTGTCGCTGCGGCGATTACTGAAGATCTCGTACAGTCTGGCGCACATCCGTCGTTGGTTCTGCTGACGATCGACGATCGACGATAGACAATAGCGCTATCGTCGATTGTCGATCGCCATAACGAGAAAGCCGTTTCCGGCCATCCAACAGATTGCAGCCCGTACGAAGCATGTTGGGCGCACCACACTCAGCCAAGAACGGCACATATGTGCTACCGATCTCGATACGAGTAGCCAGGGAACCAGAAAGGGGTGAGGGAAAAGGGCGTGGAACCGCTGACTCGAGCTTTGATGTACTTTCGCGCAGAGCATCGGCCTCAACGACGCTGGGATGATAACAGCGATTGGCCAACTTGGCAATAGTCCGGCAGTCCTGTTATGTTACAATTAGCTCACATACAGTTTAGCAGGACCAGACGAATGACGAGTGAGTACGCAGTAGGCAGTGCAGAGTCGGCAGTAAGCACTAGGCAGTAAGCAGCAACTGCCGACTGCTTACGGCCAGCTGACGATCGACCTGGAGCAAAACCATGGCCACATCCGAAACGACACTCTATTCGATCGGCCACTCGAATGTCGCGGCCGAGCGCATTATCGCGCTGCTCGAGCAGCATGGCATTCGCACACTGTGCGATGTGCGCAGCGCGCCATACAGCCGCTACAACCCGCAGTTCAACCGGGAGGCACTGGCCGAGAGCTTGCGGGCGGCCGGCATCACCTATCGCTTCATGGGCGATACGTTGGGCGGCAAGCCGGCCGACGCTGCGCCGCGCACAGAGGACGGCGCCCTGCCGGACTACGTGCGGATCGCGGCATCGCCCGGCTTTCAGCGCGGGATCGATCAGCTGCTCGCCTTGGGCGCAAGCACACCGACCGCCTTCATGTGCGGCGAGGCCGACTACCGCGGCTGCCACCGCCACCGGCTGATCGCCCCGGCGCTGATCGAGCGCGGCGCGATCGTCTGGCACATCCTACCCGATGGCGGCCGAGAGCGCGGCGCGATCGAGCCACAGCAGATGCGGATGTTTTGATGATCACAGATCGACAATGGCGTATGAGTGAAGGGGCGAAGGGGCGAGACGGCGAAGTAGCGTTCTCGAATCGCCCACTCGCCCTTTCACCCCCTCGCCCATTCCTATCAATCACGCTGATCATAGCGTTGCTAGCGCTGGCCGCCTGCGGCCTCACTCCTGGTCAAAGCAATCTACAGGGCACACAGGGCGGCGGCAGTGTCAGCCCCGAGGCAGTCGGGCGAAGCTTCTTCGAAGATCTGGGCAGCGCGCTGCGCGACCCAAAGCTGGCGGATGATCAACAGCGTGGGATCTGGGTTGAGCGGCTGGCCAGCTACTTCGCACCCAACGAGCGCGACGATCAGCGGATCGCCCTGCGCGCGGCGCTCGACAACTTCACCACTGGCCGGGGCAAGCTCGAGCCGAATGAGAACCTGACGCTGGATCTCAAGATCGAGGGGTTGGAACAGATCGCTCAGACTGGCGACCGCGCGTTGATTCGGCCAATCAATGGGGCGATCTATGTGCTGATCACCCGCACCACCAACGCCGGCGTCCAGAATCTGTATGAGGAGACGGTACCGCTCGAAAAGATCATCGGCAACAATGGCTCGGTCCCTGTGCTCAGGATCGGCCGCAGCTGGTATCTGACGGAAGGTTAGTTGTCAGCTGTCAGTTGACACTACAATAACTGATAACTTAATGACTCATTCCCCCAAAAAGCATGGCAACAATCTACACAATCGGCTTCACTCAGCTCGCACTGGCCGAGTTCATTAGGCTGCTGCGCGGGGCAGGTGTCGATGCGCTGATCGACACACGGCTGCGCAACACCTCGCAGCTGGCCGGCTGGGCCAAACGCGACGATCTGGCCTTTCTATTACGCGAAGGCTTCAGCATCGCCTACGACCACGTCGAGCTCTTCGCGCCCACCGACGCACTGCTGGATGGCTACCGCGCCAACCGCGATTGGGACGCCTATGCGGCAGCGTACTGCGCGCTCCTGGCCGAGCGCGACGCGGCCGCCATCGGCCGCGATCTGCTGCGGCGCTACGATAGCCCCTGCCTGCTCTGCTCCGAGCCAACCCCCGACTATTGCCATCGCCGGCTGCTCGCGGAGTATCTCAGCGATCAACTAGGCGGTATAGTAGTAGTCCATCTGCTCGGCTCGCAGGCCATCAGGCAGCTGAGCAAGCGCAAACGCGCCTGACCAAGCGGCAGGATACGAAAACATTCTCTCATCTCCTATCTCCAAACGATGGCGCACCCGCACGACATCTTGATCCTGGCCGTCACGCGCATGCGCAGCGGCATATGCGTCGCCGGCGTGAGCGGCCAGGCCCATCCCGTCAGCCAGCTGCGTAGGGTTCGGCCAATAAAGCAGCACGGGCCGCTCCTATCCAGGCGATATCCGCTACGCCGACTGCCGACTGATGCGCGCGGGCGACGTCATCTCGTGGCAGATGGGGGCGCCGCGGCCCGACCCGCCGCACATCGAAGACGTTCTGGTGGATCCTATCCGCGATCGCCCGCGACGGCTGCGCCACCTCACAGCCACGCAGCGCGCCGAGTTTTGCGCCGATCACCTCGACCGCGCCGCCGCCGACGTGCTCAGCCAGGAAACACGCTCGCTCTGTCTGCTACGTCCGGATTCGGCCCGCGCCACCTGGGCGCTCGACCAACACAGCTGTCTTTTTGCTCTTCGCGCTCGTTGCGCACTTTGCGGTAAAATCTATGAAGTATGACCCTCTTGCCACTCTCCCGCCCCACATCCTGGCCCATATCACCGGCGATCGGCGCCGGCGCCTGGCGGAATACCTGCTGCGTTGGGGCGAGCCGGCCGCCGCGCTGGTCTGCCTGGAGTGCTGGCTGGCCACCC
>DATFXE010000577.1:0-6863 GCA_035258585.1 Roseiflexaceae bacterium
TTGGTGCCCCCTGAGCTTGGTGCCCCCTGAGGCTCCCCTGAGCCTGTCGAAGGGCTTGTCGAAGGGTCGAAGGGTCGAAGGGTCGAAGGGTCGAAGGGTCGAAGGGTCGAAGGGCTTGTCGAATGGGTCGAAGGGTCGCCAGCCTGGATCGCCTGCTCTAGCCCGGCCAGCGAGGCCAGCGTGCCCGAGACCCGCGCGTCGCCGGTGTCGGGGTTCTCCTGGAACGGCACGCCGCGCGCGAATGATCCTTCGAAGCGCCCGATGTAGAAGCTATTCAGGAAGCGCCGGTGGCCGTAGGGGTCGATGCCGACATACCGGGCGTCGCCGTCGTCGAAGGTCCAGCCGATGTCGTCGTGCGAGCGCAGGTAGTTGACCCAGGCGCAGCCGGGCGGCAGCTTGAAGCGCGTGTGCAAGGAGTGCGCCAGCAGCTTGACTTCGCGCGTCGCCAGCGCCTCCCACAGCAGGGCCATCAGCAGCGGGTTGTAGGAGATCTGGCATTCGTGTGGGCTGATGTAGCTCAGCACGTCATCGGGGTGGACGATCGCCTCGGACTTGAACAGCATGGCCGGGGCGGCGATCCGCGCCAGCGCGTTGAACGCCTGGATGAGCATGTGCGCTTCGGGCTGGTTCTCGCAGCTGGTGCCCATGCGTTTCCAGATGAACGCCACTGCATCCAGCCGCAAGATCTCAACGCCGGCGTTGGCGATAGAGAGCATCTCCTCGGCCATGGCGCGGAACACCTGCGGGTTGGCGTAGTTGAGATCCCACTGGAAGTTGTTGAAGGTCGTCCAGACCCAGCGGCGCATGTCCTCGCGCCAGGTAAAGCTACCGCGCCGCACGGTCGGGAAGATCTCACGCAGCGTGCGTTCGTAGGCATCCGGCATGATGCGGTCGGGGAAGATAAAGTAATAGTTCTGATACTCCGAGTCGCCGGACTGAGCCCGCCTGGCCCACTCGTGCTCGTCGGAGGTGTGGTTGAAGACGAAATCGACCACCAGGCTGATGCCGTGCTCTTGGAACTTGTGCGCCAGCGCAGCCAGATCCTCGATCGTCCCAAGCCGGGCAGCCACGCGACGGTAGCTGCTGACGGCATAGCCGCCGTCGCTGTTGCCCTCGGGCGCCTCGAAGAGCGGCATCAGGTGCACGTAGGTCAGCCCCAGCGCTTTGAAGTAGGGTAGGCGATCGCGGAGCCCGGCGAGCGTGCCGCTGAACAGATCGACATACAGAACGCCTCCGACCATGCGCTGCGATTGGAACCACTGTGGGTCGGCCTCGCGCCGCGCGTCGAGCTGCTTGAGCCATTCGGGCCGCGCCAGATAGCTGCGCCCGGCCGCCAGCAGCAGCTGCTCCAGGTGGTAGAAGAAATCGTAGTTGCCGCCATACAGCTGGATGAGCAGCCCGAACAGGCGCTCCCACTCGCGACGCAGCCTCGTCTCGAACGCCTGCCATTGCTCAGGTGTCGCATGCGCGCTCAGCGCTGCGTCCAGCCGCGGCCATAGCCGATCAAGCGATAGCGTGGCCTGCTGATGCACCCACTCGGCATCGGCCATAGTGTGTCTCCTCCGCTGAAAGGGCTTCGCGGATATTATAGCCGAAAGCGTGATTCGCAGGATCAGCGCACCGTTTCCGCAAAATATGCTACACTCTTGGCAGAGTGGCCGGCTAAGGAGGTTCAGGAGGAGCCGCAGGCTCCTCCTGAACCTCCTCAGCCCAGGGGGCTCACAAGGGTAGTAAGCAAGGGCGCAGCCCTTCCTGATGCCTTTTCTGGTCGTCGTACTGGCGGCAAGGCCGCCAGTACGACGACCAGAAAAAACTGATCTAGGGGCGGCAAAGCCGCCCCTAGACCCCCACTTGGATAGAACCATACCTACCCTTGTGAGCCCAGCCAGGGGGTGGGGAAGCTGGCGAGCGGCCGCGCCGCTCGCCAGCTTCCCCGCATCCCCTGGTGCAAAAACTGGTGGGAAATAATGTAAATGATATGTATCCGCAACGCCACCCCGGCCGACGCCGCCGCGCTTGCACAGATGAACGCGACCTTCAACGGCGTGTTCGACAGTGCCGAGCTGATCGCCGAGCGTCTAGTGGCGTGCGCCGACATTGAGACGCCGATCGTGGCCGAGCTGGACGGCCAGGTCGGTGGGTTCGCCTGCGTGCGGGTGGTGCCGTGCGTGCTGTACGCCGAGCCGTATGCCGAGCTGACCGAGCTGTATGTCGAGCCGGCCTTCCGGCGGCGCGGGGTCGGGCGGGCGTTGATCGAGCGGGCGGAGCAGCTGGCCCGCGAGCGCGGCGCGGCCGAGCTGATCATTATGACTGGTGTCGGCAATGCGGCGGCGCAGGCACTCTACCGCGCGTCCGGCTACGATACATACGCGGTGGCGCTGAATCGTAAGCTGACCCGATGAGGAATTTTATATGTCCCTCATTTGGAGATACTGCTGGCTTACTCAGATGGGAGGTTTGGAGGGCTTTGCCCTCCAAGAAGCATTTGGTTTTGCACCTGGTTCGGGCAGCAAAGCCGCCCGAACCAGGTGCAAAAAAGAAACGTCTCGGGGCCTGCGGCCCCCGCACCCCCACCTGGCGAGTTTGCCAGCAGTATCTTTGGATGCGGACAAACCCGGATGAACGCGGATAGACGGTGCGTTTCCGCGTTCGTCCGCCCTATGCCCCCGTAGGGGGTCCTATTCCTCCGCCGGTAAATAGTTGCCGGGTGAGGAGGGCTTCCCATGCTTCAGATCGAAACTCCGCGCCTACGGCTGGTTCCCTGTACGGTCGCGGCCGCGCAGGCGGCTATGTCCGATCGGGCTGCGCTGGAGGCATTGCTGGGGACGCGCGTGCCTGGAGATTGGCCGGCCGAAGACCTGCGCGACTTCCTGCCGGTCTATGCCCAGATCGTCGACGAGCAGGCCGCGCGCCAGGGCTGGGGCATCTGGCTGGTGCTTGGCGTGTCCGAGGGCTCGCTGGTCGGCGATATCGGCTTCAAAGGCCCGCCCGACGATTTCCAAACTGTGGAGATTGGCTACAGCGTGCTGCCGGCGTTTCGCGGGCGTGGCTACGCCACCGAGGCGGCGCGCGCAATAATCGACTGGGGCTTCGCACAGCCGGGGGTGTGGCGGATCGTCGCCAACTGCCTGGCCGATAACGCGGCCTCCATCCGCGTGCTGGAGAAGGCCGGCATGCGCCAGACCGGCCGCGACCGCGAGGGGCTGACGTGGGAAGCGCTGCCGGATGATATAGGGCGCGGACCGGGACGGAAACACGCGCAGAAGCAATAGGACGTCGCGGTTTTTCGCACCAACCGCTGTGACAAGGCGACGGGTGACAAGGTGACGCCTCACCTGACACCCGGCACCCAACCCCGCCGGGCTCAATCGGAGATGCGGGCCTGAGCCACCACGCGGATGGGAGTCACGCGCACCAGCAGCTCGCCGACGACGCCGTTGCGCTGGCCGTAGGCCTCGGCCTGCTCGCCGCCCATGTAGCGCCCGGCGATGCTGGTGGCCCAGCGGCGCAGCTCGGCGGCATCCTCGCTGATCGCGGCGGTCCCTTCGACGATCACAAAGGCGAACGGCGGCGTATCGTCGTCGATGCACAGGCAGACGCGCGGGTCGCGCCGCAAATTGGCCGCCTTGACAGTGGTATGCCAGGTGGTGAAAACGACCACATTGCCGTCGAGCGCGAACCAGACCGGCGCGACATGCGGCCTGCCGTCGGCGCGCACGGTCGCGAGCTTGGCGGTGCGCGGCCGCTCCAGCAGGAGTGCGTGCCACTCTTCCTCGGTCATCTGGTGCATCGCTTGATCCTTCCTGGCTTAAACCGAAGCACGAACGCAGTATACCACTTCAGAATGCGCACGGCGTGTCTTGTGCTAGAATGGGCTTCGACCTCCGTCGTCTGTAACTAACAGGACTTACGCTGTGGCCCAGATGTCGTGATTCGCAGCGGTACTTTATCTCCTTTTGTTTTTCTTTTTTTCGCTCGCAGAGCGAAAAAAAGAAAACAGAGGGGAACGAGAAGTACCTTGCTGCCGTGCATCCCGAGCTTGCCTGCCCTGAGCTTGGTCCCCCTGAGGCTCCCCTGAGCCTGTCGAAGGGCTTGTCGAAGGGTCGAAGGGTCGAGGGGCAGGCAAAAAGGACGCCTATGCTTGCCGCCAACCTGCTGCGCGGGCCGCGCGTGCGGCTCGCGACGCTGACCGCCGATGACCTGCCGGCAATCGCCGGCTGGCACGACGATGCCGGCTTCGCACGCATGTTCGACGCGCGCCCGGCCACGCCCAAGACGGCGGGCGCCCTGGAATCCTGGCTGGAAGACTATAGCCGTTCGACCAATGGCTTCTTGTTCGCCATCCGGCTGCTCGAGAGCGATGAGCTGCTGGGCTTCGTCGAGCTAGAAAGCATTCTGTGGGCCCACCAGCACGCCTGGCTGAGCATTGCGATCGGCGACCCGGCCCGCCAGGGCCAGGGCTACGGCGGCGAGGCGCTCGAGCTAGCGCTCCAGTTCGCGTTTCAGGAGCTGAACCTGCACCGCGTGCAGCTCACTGTGTTCAACTATAACCAGCGGGCGATCGCGCTGTATGAAAAGCTGGGCTTCCGGCGCGAGGGGGTCTACCGCGAACATATCCAGCGCGATGGCGCGCGTTACGATATGTATCTGTACGGCATCCTGCGGCCGGAATGGCTGGCGCGCCGCGAGCCGCGCGCGGATTCCGCCAGGTGAACGTCGTCGATCATGGAGACAACAGCATGCTGAAGCTGCACCTCGACACCGACCTGGGCGGCGATATCGACGATCTATGCGCGCTGGCTATGGTGCTCAACTGGCCAGGCGTGGAGCTGATGGCTGTCACTACAAACTCAGACGATCGTGGTCGACGGGCTGGCTACACGCGCTACGCGTTGGGGCTGGCCGGCCGCGCAGGTGTCCCCGTCGCCGCTGGCGCAGATGTCTCGCTGGATTGCTATCGCATCCGGCCCGGCCTGCCAGACGAAGCAGTGTATTGGCCCGAACCCATACCACCCGCCCCAGGTCCACTCGATCGCGCGCTCTCCTTGCTCGAGCGAAGCATCGAGCAAGACGCGATCGTCGTCGCGATCGGCGCATATACCAATCTGGCGCTGCTGGAACAGCGCTCGCCCGGTATATTGCGCCGGGCGCGGCTGTACCTCATGGGCGGGTATGTGTTCCCGCCCAGGGAAGGGTTTCCATCCTGGGGGAACGATATGGACTGGAATGTCCAGGTCGATGTGCAATCGGCCCTATCTGTCCTCCAGCGTGCAAGCCCCACGCTTGTTCCTCTGTCGGTAACCGTCGAAACGTCGCTCAGGCGTGCCTTTCTTGCGCCGCTGAACCGCTCAGGGCCGCTGCCACAGCTGATCGCACGGCAAGCCGAGGCCTTTGCCAGCGAGATGAACTATGAAGCAGAGTATGGTCGGGCGTGCAGGGTCCTGCCGGAAGACATCATCAATTTCCAGCACGATCCACTTGCGTGCGCAATCGCGTTAGGCTGGAATGAAGGAGTGGAGATCGATGAAATCCCTTTGCGGCTGGAGATCGAGGATGGCTGGCTATGTCAACGGGTCGACGACCATGGGAAGCCTACCCGTATAGTCACGCGTGTCGATGGACCCCGGTTCAGCGAATTCTGGTTGAGGACAGTTGCCGGATCGGGCGGTGTGGCGCCAGTTGCGCAGGATTATTGACCGCTGAACCGTAAAGTTAAGATATTTAGGAGTATTCGATGTCGCCAAATCCCGCCCTGCGCAAGCTTGGCTTCGCCGAGACCGATCGCGTTGCGATCCTCCACGCCGACGACATTGGCATGTGCCAGTCCAGTGTTGCAGCATTCGCCGACCTGGCCGCGTTCGGCCTGATCTCATCGGGCGCGGTGATGGTGCCGTGCGGCTGGTTCCCCGCCGCCGCGGCCGCCAGCCGCGCCCACCCCGGCTATGACCTGGGCGTGCATCTCACGCTAACGTGCGAGTGGGACGCCTATCGCTGGGGCCCGATCTCAACCTGCGAGGGAGAATCCGGCTTGATCGACGGCGAGGGCTACTTCTACCGCTCGACTGAGGAGGCCCAGGCGCACGGCCGGCCCGACGCGGTGGCGCGCGAGCTTGCGGCGCAGGTCGAGCGGGCGCTGGCTACCGGGATGCGGCCGACCCACGTCGACACGCATATGGGTGCGGTTTACAGCCCGGCCTTCCTGCCGGCCTACCTTCACGTCGCGCGGCGCTACCGCCTGCCGCCGATGTTCTTCCGCCACGACGAGGCCGGTTGGCGGGCGCGCGGCGCCGATGCCGATACCGCCGCAGCGATGGCCCGGCTCAGCCGCCAGCTCGAGGGTGATGGCGTGCCGCTGATCGATCATATCCTTATGCTATCGCTGGACGCGCCGGACGATCGGGTCGGCCAGGCCAGACGGGCTTTCGAAAGTCTGCCGCCCGGCCTGACCCACTTCATTATTCACCCATCGCAGGACACGCCCGAGCTGCGCGCGCTCGCGGCCGACTGGCCCAGCCGCGTGGCCGATTACCAGGCATTTATGAGCGAGGAGCTGCGGACACACCTGCGCTCGGTCGGCGTCCAGGTGATCGGCTACCGCGCGCTGCAGGAGCTGATGCCTGGGGCGTGAGCAGAAAGGGTGGGGTTTGGGCGGGCGCAGCCCGCCCCAAACCCCACCCTTCCCCTATGGTACAATGCGCGGCGTTCAAAATACTATTGCGAGATACAGCGCATGATCCCCTATGATCTCTACCGCCTGCTCCAGTGCCCGACCTGCGGCTCGCGCGATCTGCTCGTGACCGACGGCGGCGTGCATTGCGCCGGCTGCCGGAACGACTACCCGCGCCGCGACGGCTACCTCGACC
>DATFXE010000578.1:0-5134 GCA_035258585.1 Roseiflexaceae bacterium
GAGGCCAAGCGTGTCGTTGATGAACGCGCCGACTGTGCCCTAATGCATTTCCAAGCAAGGTTTTAGTAGTACAACGAGAGTTGGGAGGTCTGGAGGGCTTCGCCCTCCAGATTCCATCCTCAGTGAGCGCTTCGCCGCCGCGATGCCGGCGAGCCGCATCCTGGTGAACTCGCCCGGCACACACGGGGTGATCGGGCTAACCAGCGGGCTGATGCCGTCCATGACGCTGGACTGCGGCACGTGGGGCGGCACTCCGACCACCGATAATGTCACGTACCGGCACCTGCTGAATATCAAGCGCGTCGCCTACTACACGCCTGAGCGCGCTGGGGAGCGGGTGACGCTATAAACATGGCGTAGTAGCCAATCTGCTGATTGATGCCAACAAGCTCGTTTAGCTGCACTGATTAGGTGCGGCCGACGGGTGCATCGCATCCTGGCTGCTACGATGGTCAACTCTGCTCATTCGCATTGTGGCTATGCCAATTGCGATCATAACTAGGGAGGCAGCCAATACCAGCCCAGCCGCCGCCGACGGCCCGCGCTGAGCCAGCAGCAGACCGAGCAATGCGGGAATAATCAGGCCCCCGCCATTGCCGAGCCCCAGGGCCAGGCTCGTCGCGCCCGCGCTCTCGCGCGCAACCAGCGCCACCACCGTCGGGAAGACCGGCCCGCAGCTGATGCCAAAGAGCAGAACGGCTGCAAGCGTGAGATTATAATCGCCCACGCCGATAATGAGAAGGGTAGCGGCGATCAGCAGGCCGAGCAGGCTGATCTGAAGCAGCCTGTTCGGCGCAAGCCGAAACCCAAGCCCGGCGCCAATCGCACGCCCGGCCGTCAACGCGAGCCAGAAACCAGATGTAACTAGCGCGGCGATGCTCAGATCAAGCTTTGCGCTTGCTACCATATACAGCGTGAGCCACCCGCCAAAACCAACCTCTGTGCCGATGTAGACCAGGAGCAACAGCCCGAATAGCCAGCGCCTCCCGCGATGGGCCGGGCTGCTTGCAGCGCCTGGCGTGGCCTGAGGCAGCAAGCGCACCGCGGCAAAGCTGAGCATCATTGGCGCGAGAGTGACCATCGCGCCCGCGCCCACCCACAGGCCAATCTGCGGCGCGCCGAAATAGGCGCCAGCCCGCCCAGCTAGCGCAGGCCCAAGGATCGAGCCCATTCCAAAGAACAAGTTCACGCCATTCAGAGCGGCCGCGCTGCGCGCCGGAAAGAGCTGGGCAACCAGCAGGTTTCCGGCGGCCAGCACGCCGCCGAAGCCTACGCCCGCCAGCAGGGCCGCGCCCAACAGTGCTGGCAGGCTGTGCCCAAGGGTTACACCCAGGGCGCCAATACCCATGAGCAGCATGCTGGCTGGCAAGATGCGTCGTTGGCTAAGCCGGCGAGTCGCCGGCTCGATCACGAATTGCGCGACGATGACACCGGCCGAGAACGCAGTGAAAAGCCCGCCGAGAGCTGCGACGTTCTGCGCGACGCGCGTGGCCAACAGCGGCAGTGTCGGCCCAAGGCTGGACAGGATCACGCCTGCTGAGAGAAACGTTGCACAGGCCAGCACCAGGGAGCGATATGCTGCCATCCGCGAAGGAGATAGATGTTGCATCATGTACCATATACTTCCGAGAAACGAATACTGCTGCCACGGTACCATCATTCGGTTGCGCCGTCTTCCGACTTTCTGCCGATCGCGAGGTAAACCAAATCAGTAGTATGTACCGAGCAGTTCATGGGGCGGCGCTGGGATGTATTCGGCAGCCGCCATCTATTACCGCAGCGGCTGTGGTCTACGCCGGACAGCCAGTCGACAAACCATGTCACGTGCTCCGACAAACGCATCTCCAGACAGGGGCATACGTAAGCGTGAGTGCTGCAAGCACGAAGACACCTGAACCCATCCAATACGGCGCGCCGGGCATCATGCGATCGTACACCGCACCAGCCCACAGCGGGCCGAGGATGCTCATCAAGCTGCTGAGCGCCGTGGTTACACCCATGAGCATGCCTTGCTCGCGTGGCGATACGCGACTGGTCATCAGCGCCCCAAGCGTCGGAAAGATCAAGCCGCTCGTGATAGTTCTGAACATGGTGAGGGGGTAGACCAGCCACACGGTCGGTGCCACAAACGTCGCCAGGGCACCGAGCGACTGCCCGACCAGGCCGATGATGGCGATGCCCTGCTCGCCGTAGTGCTGCACCAGAGGCTGCACCAATCGCTGCACCAAGACGATTGTGCTACCCGCCAGCACCAATAGTACTCCAAGCTGCCAGGGCTGTGTGGCAAACTTCTCAATCAGGAACAGTGTCTCCGTGCTGTTGATCCCATTGAAGGCGAAGTTGAACAGGCACAGCACCAGCAATAACCAGCCCAGGCCGGGCTTGCGTGCCATCTCACCGATAGATAGAAAGGGGTTGAGATCGCCCAGGCGCAGCGGTGTGGTCTCGCGCCGGTCTCTTGGCAGTGACTCGGGCAGCAGAACGACATTTAGCAGCGCGCTGAGGAGCGAGAGCACAGCAGCGATAACAGCTGGCGCCGCGAGGCTGATCTGGCCGAACGCCGCGCCTAGCGCTGGGCCAACGATGAGCCCCAGCCCCCAAGCCATGCCGATCAGCGTGAAATGCTTGGCGCGCGCTTCAGGCGTAGAGACATCCGCGATATAGGCTGCGGCGGTGGACTGGTTGCCGGCCGTGATACCGTCGATCAGCCGCGAGAGAAACAGCACCCACAGCGCGCCACCGATGCCGAAGAGAATATAGCCAATGGCCGAGCCAAACAGGCTCACGAGCAGCACTGGCCGGCGACCATAGCGGTCGCCACATTTGCCCAGCACTGGTGCAGCAAAAAACTGTGCCGTCGCATAGATGGCCGTCAGTACGGTGAGCATCAGCGCGTGGCTGCTATAGCGGCGCACGATATAGGGCGCAACCGGATAGAGGATGCTCATACCGACGACATCCATCAGGAGGATGAAGAAAATCAGCCCCAGCGCGGCTTGTATCGGCATCTTATGTCGTTGCATCGTCCGTTCCAAAGGATCGAGGCTCGTCCGGATGGACCAGGCGAATCGGCCATTGCACTTCCGTTCGGTACGTCGCCGCGTGTCCATCGGCGGGGTCCATCCAGTACACTTCACGTGGCGGACCATTCTGTTCATAGCCGTGTTCTTGCAGCCACACCAGAATCGCCCAGTAGACCGCCCACAAGTCGGCATGCGGTCCGACATGTATCACATAGGCAACGAGGCTCGCCTCCAATTCCCGAATGGTCACCCGATCTGCGTCTGCAACGCGCTGGGTGATCGGAACCGCGATTTCCGTATCGACCATATTTTCGGTGTACTCGTGCGAAATGCGCACAGGCGGGTCGTCCTGAGAGCGCACCCCAAAATGTGTCGTATATGCATGGAGCTCGTCGATGAGGCCTGGGATCATACGACTTTCATCGTTTGGCGTGGCGCGGATTCGGATGCCGGCGACCAGCTGTGCCGGCAGTTGCTTGACTTGCACCGTGAAGGCCAGGTCGTTGGCTTGATGGTCGATGAGTTGTTGCAAGAGGTACAACGCCTGCTGGTCTCTTGTGATTCGAGCCGCAATGCGCTGCTGATGCTCGCGCAAGAGCGCATCCATCGCCGCCGGCGTTGGGGCGTGCAGCACCGCGTGGATCGCCTCAAGCGGCATATCGATAGAGCGGAGCAGCCGAATCTGGCGTGCCATCGGCAGTTGCGTGATACTGTAGTAGCGATAGCCCGAGTCCGCATCCACGGCCGCCGGGCGGAGCAGCCCGATGGCATCATAGATGTGAAGGGCTTTGATGGTGAGTTGGGTGATCTGGGCAAATCGGCCGATGGAGATCAAATCACTCATCGGTGCCTCCTTTCAGCATCACTATATGGTCACACCCTGGGGCAGAGTCAAGAGCGGATCGGGGCGATCTGGCCGAGGCGCTAACGCTACTTCTCGGTATGCGATAGTGCATCCGTCCATCCGGAGGCGGATGGGCCAGGAGAAAGTCAACCTTGCACGGTTCCCCAACCCAGACTATACTGGACACCACGGTTGGGGAACTTCACCGAAACGGAGAGGAGCATGGCTGGAACCACACCAACCGTGCGAGATGAGATACTCGTCTGGCGCGCAGCCGGGGCTGACAACACTATCGTGGTCGGGTCGCCCGCCTGGTTCGCCTGGCTGGAGGGCGCGACTCATTTTGCCTACCGCGGCCCGGAAGGAACCTTTACCGCGCGCAAGGAGCAGCGCCAGCGCGGCGGCTGGTACTGGAAAGCATACCGCAAGCTAGCCGGCAGGCTGCATCGAGTCTACCTCGGCAAGACGAATGACCTGACCCATAAGCGCCTGGCTGCCGCCGCCGCCGCACTGGCTGCACATGCCGACTGGAAGCCAGGCGCTGGGCACGCCGCGTCGAATGACAACACACAAGGCACAGTGGACAGCGGACACCTTTCCGCATCTGCTGGTTCCCTTCACTCTACCGGCGAGCGACCGGCGGCCTTCATCCCATTACTGCGCCCTGCGTCTGCGGCTGCACAGCGCACCGTCGAAGCGCCACCCGGCTGGCCGCGCGGCACGGTCACATTCCTGTTCACGGATATTGTGGACAGCACCCGGCTGTGGGAGCAGCATCCCCAAGCGATGCCGCAGGTGCTCGTCCGCCACGATGCCCTTGTCCGGGCGGCGATCGCTGCGCGCGGTGGCGTAGTCTTCAAGACGCTGGGTGATACTATCTGCACGGCTTTCTGGCGTGCCCCAGATGCGCTCGCCGCCGCCTACGCCACCCAGCATGCCCTGCACACCGAAGACTGGATGGCCCTGGGTCTGCCGCCCGTAGGGGCGGCTCGCGAACCGCCCCTACGGGTGCGTATGGCGCTGCACACCGGCGCCGCCGATCCGCGCAACAGCGACTATGTTGGTCCGCCGCTCAACCGCGTCGCTCGCATCCTGGCCGCCAGCCATGGCGGGCAGATCCTGCTGTCCCACACGACCCGCGAGCTGGTGGCCGATGCGCTGCCGGACGGCGCAGCACTACGCGACCTGGGAACCTACCAGCTCACAGGCGTGCATGGAACCGGTCTCAGCCGGCCCGAACCGCTCTTCCAGCTCGTCAGCCCGGATC
>DATFXE010000579.1:0-3985 GCA_035258585.1 Roseiflexaceae bacterium
GATCGGTAGGCCAGAACGACCAGCAGGGCGTGGCGTGTCGAGCGCCGCGCCAGCCGCCCCAGGGCTGCCAGCGTTGCGTCGTCGGCCCACTGCGCGTCGTCGCACCAGACGATCAGTGGGTGTTCTCGCGCCAGGGCCAGCGCCAGGTCGACGAGCCCGTCGAGCAAGTAATTGTTACTTTCGGCCGGCGGGTCGGCTAGCAATGGCAGGTCGGGCAAGCGCTCACGCACGACCGGCAGCAGATCGGCCACCTGCGCCAGGGCAACCGCGGGTAGGCGCCTGAGCATATCGAGAGGCGCCGCGCGTAACAGCGGGCGCAGTGCCTCGCTCAGCGGCGCGAACGGCAGCCCACGCTCGAGCGAAACGCAGCGCAGCGCAATTGTGAATCTGTTCGCGCGCGCAGTCGCCCGCAACGCCTCTGCTACCAGCCGCGTCTTGCCGATCCCGGCCTCGCCAACCACCGCGACCACGCCGCCGCGCTGGCGGTCGAGCGCTCCGATCCAGCCGCTTAGCGCCGCCAGCTCGTCTGCCCGCCCCACGAACGGAGACGGGGCGAAGGAGCCAGGGGGTGAGGGGGCGAGCGGCGATCTGTCTCCCCCTCGCCCCTTCGCCCCCTCGCCCCCTCGCGAAACCAATTCCTCGCCGCGCAGAATCGCGGCATGCAGCGCACGAGTCTGGGCCGAAGGTGCAGATCCAAGCTCGTCGTCCAGTGCGCGGCGGCAGCGCTCGTAGCTCTGCAGCGCGCCCGCAACATCGCCCAGACGGGCCTGAGCCTGCATTAGAATACGGTAGAGTGGCTCGCGCAGTCGATCGTGCTCCAGGCCGCGGCGAGCCAACTCGATCGCCGCCTCATGCGCCTGGTCGGCCAGCCGCAGCTCGGCCAGCTCATGTAACGCAGCGAGAAAGCGCTCGCGCAAGGCTTCGCGCGCGATGGTGGCCCATGGCGCATCCAGTTCATCCCCCAGATAATCGCCGCGATAGAGTGCGATCGCTTGTTCCAGCCGATCGGCTCTCGCAAGGGTTGAAGCTGCGCCACCATTGCGATCTTGCTCTACAGCCAATCGTCGATCGCCCGTCCTGAGCTGTGTCGAAGAGTCGGTCAGCGCCAGGAGCTCCTCGGCATCCACCCAGGCGCCGCTGGCCGCATTCCAGGCGTAGCCTCCTGGGCGTGTCAGAATATAGCGCGAAGAGGCCCGCGCGCCGCTCTGTGGCTCCAGCGTATGCCGCAGACCACTGATCGCACTACGCAGCGTTGTCGCGCCGGCACCTCGGTCGGCATCAGGCCAGAGCCAGTCGAGCAGGCGCTCGGCCGGCACGCGCGCACCGCGCGCCGCAAGCAAAATACCGAGCAGCCGGCGCTCCTGGCGCGATCGCCACGCGCCGTCGGGCAGCGCTTGGCCGCCGCGTCGCACAACAAGCGGCCCGAATAAGCAGATTTGCAGATCGTCGGCCATATTCCTTCATCGTAGCTGCCGGCAGACACCAGCCGCTGCACTCATGCTGCGTTGCGGCATGAGTATACCATTTTCTGCCCACGAATAGTAATTTTTGCTTAACCTTGGCACAAGGATTGCTTTACACCGCGGCAATGTTGATCTGCAATCCTATTGTAATCTAAGCGCCGGATCGGCATAGCGCCTCCACGCGGTGCCTCAATGCGGCGACCGCCGCTATAGATGAGCCGCCATACAGCCGACAGCAGTGGGAAAGAGGATCAGGATGGCCAGGTTCGTGCTCGCTTTAGCAGCGATTCTGCTGCTGGCGCTCAGCGCCGAGTTGACGCATCGGCCCCCACACAGCCCGCCGCTAAGCCCGCGCGCGGCCAGCGCCACAATTCTCTATGAAAACACAAATGCTTTCAAACTGTCGCTGATGAAGGGCCAGGCGCTGCCGTCCACCGCGCAGCATGCCCTCGATCAAGATTCGCCGTCACTTGCGCTGTTGATCTACCTGGGGCTGATTGTGGTTGGCAGCGCGGTTGCGGTGGTGCTGGTGCATCGCCGATTGCATCGCGAGATGTAAGCAACACTAGACAACGATATGAGACATGCTGCGTCACAACGCCTACAGATCCGATCTGTGGTATTATGGAAGCGCCCGTTTCGGGCGTTGGCCTATTTGCTAGCAGTGGTGAAATTTGGCACAGAGAGAAGCACATATCCCCCTGCGCATCATCAACGGCGTCGCGCCGGTTCGCATCTGCGACATCGGCGGCTGGACCGATACGTGGTTCGCTGGACAGGGGAAGATATTCAATATCGGGGTCTACCCCTATGTCGAGGTGCAAATCGCAGTCTTTCCTCGGTCGGCGAGATCGGACCGCATTATCCTGAACGCCGAGAACTATGGCGAGCGCTATGCAATCGTACCTGGCCAGATTGGCCCTGATCGCCATCGGCTGCTCGAAGCCGCGATTGCTGAGATGGTGCTGCCGAAGGAGTACGCGCTGGAGATCGCAATCCACTCCGAAGTACCGGCAGGCGCATCCACCGGCACCTCGGCGGCGGTAACGGTCGCGCTGATCGGTGCTCTCGACGCGCTGACGCCGGGACGATTGACACCCCATGAGATTGCGTACCGCGCACATCGGGTCGAGGTGGAGCGTCTGGAACTCCAGAGTGGCATTCAGGATCAGCTCTGTGCCGCCTTTGGCGCGCTCAATTTCATTGAGATGACCGCTTACCCGCACGCCACCGTATCGCAGATACAGATACCGAACGCGCTATGGTGGGAATTGGAGCGGAGGCTGCTGTTGATCTTTTTAGGTAAAACGCATAGCTCCTCAGCGGTGCACGAGCAGGTTATCGCCGGTCTGGAACAGGCCGGGGGCGGGGCAGCGCCACTGGAGGCACTGCGGCGCGCGGCTGAGCGAGCACGCGATGCAGTCTACGCCGGTGACTTTGCCGCATTCGGCCAGGCAATGATAGAGAACACTACAGCGCAGCACACGCTGCATCCCGCACTCATCGGCACCGAGGCACGCGAGCTGATCGCGCTGGCGCAGGAGCACGGAGCAATAGGTTGGAAGGTCAACGGGGCCGGCGGCGAGGGTGGCTCAGTCACACTCCTGTGCGGTGCCTCGGCCAGCGAACGCCGTAGCCTGTTACGTGCGATCGCCGAGGCCAACCCGCTGTTTCAGGCCATTCCGATCTACCTCAGCCGCACGGGCCTGCGGGTCTGGGAGAGCCCTGTGTGAGATATCAGCTGCGAATTCCTGTTTCAGTGCTTTCCGCAGCGCTCGGCAGACTGCCTAAACAAGCGGTCTCCAGAATCGAAGTTGCGATAGCTTCCACCAGCTTCGCTAACCTGTTTGCTTGCGCTTCGAGCCGCTCGAGCGCCGCTTCGCGGGCTGGCTCGCTGCCGGCTGATTAGCCGACTGCTGACGGCGCGAGCCGCGGCCCGACTTTGGCTTATGCGATGTGCCGTTCAGCGACTGGGTCGGCTGCGCGGCCGCTGCTGTACCAGTGGGACCGGCAGGCCTCTGCTCGCCGGGCGCTGCCGGCGCGTCGAGAGGCTCGGCGACCTGATCGCCCTCGTCGCCGGCCGGAGCATCCTCGATCGGCGCGCCGACTGCCGCCGCCACGGTCAGTTCGGCTGGCTCCTCCTCGATCGCAGCAAGTGGGTCGATCAGCTGCGTAGATACTTCCACATTTACGATCGGCGCAGCTTCGGGCTCGGCCAGCGCGATCGGCGGCTGATCTTCTACCGACTCTAGGGGAGATTCTTCGTCGAGCCGCTCGGAGGTGCTAAGCTCCACAGCGGATACGTCCACGCTTGCCACGGCCTCGGTATCAAATGCGGCGATCTCCTGCGTCGGCTCCTGCTCGGATGGCGCCAGGGCCTGCTCTGGAGCGAGCGACGCCGCCTGCGCAGCCACACTTTCCTGATCGTCCGAATCGATGATGATCGGCAGAATCGGGGCAGCGGAGGGCTGCTCCGTATCCGCGGCCGCGCGCTCGTGAGCCACGACCGGCTGAGGCTCCGC